>JAYVXL010000840.1:0-10710 GCA_043785185.1 Myxococcales bacterium | reverse complement strand
GAGCCCGCGTCAGGGCTGCGTAGAAGTCCCTCCGAGCTGCATCGAGCCCCGGGGGCGCCGCTCCTTCTGAACAATGGGGAGAGCGGGTGGAGGCGCGGCACCGACTTCGCCTCGATGCTGGACGCGAGCCCGGAGCTGCTCGCCGCCGCGCGGCCCTTCCAGCCGATGTTCGAACCATGCGATCGAAGCTCCGCTCTCCGACTGCTGCACGACATTGAGGTGAAGGGCAGCTGCCGGCTTGGTGCGCCTCGTGTACTTCGACTGCGACGTGATCGGCCGAGAGGTCGTAGAGACGCAAGCGTCTGACGATCGTTCCCCCCTGGCGCCTTCATCGGCGCTTCGCCCGAACCGTCGAGCCGCTCGTCCACGCAATCCACCCCGGCCCGATCGCCGCCCGATCCCCTCCCGTGTGATCGAGAACGTTGCTCTTATTCGTTGCCGCGTCGATCACCACCACCGACGCCCCCGTGACGATGGTGAGCACCTTCACGTCGGCCGTGCAGTCGTGAACTCGACCGTCGAGTGGAAAGCGCGAGCCGTTCACGTCTACGAGATCGTTTGGGCCGAGGTCGGGCGTACTCACTGTGACCTCAAGCGGAAGCTCACCACACGCGGTGTTCGGCTCGCGGTCTCTCGAGCACGTTCGCTCGAACGCAGCATCCTCGCCGGTTGCGAGGTCGATCTTTCGACCCCCGCGCTTGTCGCAGAAGGAGATCGTTCCGCCTTCAACGCGAAGTCCGAAGGGATCTCCCTTGGCGGTCACCGAGACCTGTTCACGCGTAGTCGACTGCGGAGCGGCCAACGTTGTCGCATCCGTGCTGCTCGACGAGGACGGTGCCGGACGCGTGGCGGTTCGCGAGCACCCCATCGCCGCGAAGAAGGCGAGAAGGATTGACCCCTTCACGACCGCACCCCAACGTGCGATCGATCTCTGCCTTCTTCGCCAAGGGTGACGGTACCAATGAGCACCGCTAACCCCTGGCGTAGCCACGAGGTGCGTGGGGCGCCGGCGGGCATTCTGCGAGAGTACACGAGACCGCGAGGCGCTGTGCCGTGAGATATCGCCAAGAGTTGTCGAGCGCCTTGTTGCATTCTGCAAGCGTCGGCGCGTTCAACCGTCACCCCCGGATTCATCGACGCGCCCCACCACCCCTGCATCCACGCCCTCTACGGGGGAACGGTGCGCCTCGGCCGCCCGCGATCGTCGATATCGCGGGATTGCAGCGCGCTCTTGCTGCTGCCAGCGCCGCCGCCGCCCCCCGGGCAGTGGCTCATCGCCGCCGATTGGGACGAGGCGGGATTGGCCGAACGGCGCGCGCCGACCCGCCAGGAGCTCGACGACGCCATACCCGACCGACCGCTGCTCGCACTGCACTACCCCTACCACCGCGCGCTCGCCAACAGCCGCGCGCTCGAGGCCGCGGGCGAAGCTCACCCCCGCGACGCTGCGTGCGGCGAAGGTCCGCGTTGGCGGCTCGGTTCGGAGGCCAAGCGTTTCACCAGCCCGTGCAGGTGATCGCTCCGGCCGTGTCCGACGGGCTGAGCGGCGCGTTGTAAACGGAGTAGCCGCCGACCCCGGGGCTGGTCGTCGGATTTCCGGAGGTGTCGAGCGCGGCGTCGCGCACCGCTGGGCACGCAAAGGTCACGTTCGTGCCGCCGGAATCGACCAGCGCGTTCGCGGCCGAGTCGGCGAGGGTGCAGGCGACGCCCACGCCGAGCTGCGCGCTCCTTTCGCAGAGGCGCAAGACTTGGGGCGTGCTTGCGGTGGTCGAGCACTTGAGTCTGACCGTGCTTCCGGATGCGCAGCTGTGGAGGGCCTGCGTGTCCGTGAAGCCGCAATCGCGTTTGGGTCCGATCTGTCCGCGCGTGCAAGCCTCGGTGACGAAGCTCCCGCCCGGGGAGGTGACCGTCACGCTGCCTGAGTTGTTGCTACCCCAACCCGAGAAGAACGTGCAGTTGGGCTTCGACCCAAAGATGATTTTGCCGCTCGCGTCCACGGGGAAAAGCGGGCTGCCAAGCGCTCCCTCACACATGTACTGATCCTTGTTCGAGACGAACGTCAGCTGGTTCGAGAGGCCCGATGTCGCCGAAGTGCTGGTGGCGGTGATGTCGACCCACTGTCCGGGGAGACCGAACTGGTACTCGTCTCCCCATCCGGCGCCGATCCCTTGGTACTCGCAGCTCTGGTGAACCGCCGTAAGCGGCGTGACCTCGTCGTTGTGGTACCGGTTCGTGTCTTCGAGGCAGAACGCCCGCTTGCTCCCGGGCAAGCCGTTGTAGCTAAAGGAGCCGTAGTGGCTGAAGTGGTAGTGCTTGTGGCAAGCGCTGTACTCGAAGGCGCCTGCCTGGACCCATGGGTTTGTGGGATCGGTCACGTTGCCGATGTGGACCGGCCCCGTCCCGTCGTTTCGAACCACCGCCGAGAACATGAGCAGGCGGCGCCAACCGAGCTGCGCGATCGTCCCCTCACCGAGGTCGCAGGAGCCGGGCCCGAAGAAACGGTAGGCAATGCGGTGCTCGTCGCGCAGCGGCTCCTGGACGACCGCGAGATCGGCGGCCCCGGTCGCGATGCTCTGCGTTGCGGGCGTGACGGTGCCGACCCGAAACTGGCTCGCGAGCGTTGCATCGTACGCAACGCGGGCGAAATGCAGTTCCGGCTTGATGTTCCCCACGTATTTCTCGAGCGCGTCGCCGCATCCCAAGCTTGGGAAATTCGTGACGTGGCAGTACTTTGACCCTGCCGTGCAGGTCTGGTCGTAGAAATAGTAGGCGTTCTCCTCGAACACGCTCCCCGCGGGGTACTCGAACTCGTCCATGCAGGCGTAGCCCGTGCGCTGGAGCAGAAGCTCCGGATCGATGGGGAGATTGAAGGGTTCGTCCCACGTTCCGCCAACTGTGCCGAGCGAGGGCTCCACGATCCCCGGCGACGTCGTATCGCTGAGGATGTACGAGTTGAACGAGTAGTTCACGACGACCAGATCGTGACCGCCGATCGTTGCGCGCTGCGGCCGTCCCGTGAGCTGGATGTGCCAGACGGGATCCGGAGGCAGAGGCAGGGGCCCCTTCGGAGGCGTCGTCGTGTAGAAGCCTCCCCGGAACGCAAGTCGGTAGTACGTGAGTCGCGCCTGCCGCGTCGCGCGGTCGGTCCAAAAGCTGGCGGGCTGGGCGAGCGCGGCGGCCGCGGCCGCGTCGCGGTTGGCCAGCGGGAGATCGTCGAGGAGCACGCCGACCGTGGAGCTCATGTCCATGCGCACGAGAGCACCCGCCGTGGTCAAACCCGACGTCACTTGGGACGGATTCTCCCTAGCGCCGCTCAGCGCTCCGGGATCGCTGCTGCACGCGTACCCCAGCATGCTCAGCGCGATTCCAATCCCCCCAAGACCCGTCTTCCATCCCATGCCCATTGGAACCGCCTCCCCATTTGTCGTCGTCAGGTACAGGGTGGGAGTCAGTAGCATGCTGTGTGCCACTCGCATGAGTCTTTTTCACGATTCTTTCTCGTGCGATAGGGCGGGACGCACTTCGCGCGTGGGTGTGCCCCGATCCAGGATGATGGATCATGAGCGAACGTATCGAGCGGACGGCGGATCGATCGCCTGCCACGCGCCCGGTGAGATGGCTCTTCGGGGAAAACGCGCTTGCCGCACAACAACGCGCGCTAAAGGTTCCCACCGCCCCTGTCGCGTTGGCGGAAGAATCGCGCCGCTTCGCCGTGGGTCCGCGGATCGCCGGGGAAAAGGTCGATGGCGTGGCGCCAAGTGGCCTCTGCCTCCGTCGTGCGGTCGGACTGCTCGAGGGTGAGGGCGAGCGCAATCCAGGCCCCGGCATCTTCGGGATCCGCCTCGACGGCGAGCCGCAGATGCTCGACAGCGCCCGACAAGTTACCGGCCTGGCGCTCGTGCTCGGCCGTATTCACCGAGATCTGAGGAAGGATCCGCAGACGAAACAGCCAGCTGTGCGCGACCTGCCATTCGATGTCGCTCGCGTTCGGAAGCTCGGGGTCGGAGCTCGTCCAGACGAGCTTGCGGACTGAAGATCCCCCGCTTCCGTGCCTTGCTCCACCGGTGAGAAGGACCAACGCCAAGTGAGGCTAGGATGCGTGCATGGCGGCGAGCCGAAGGAGTAGGTCGCGAAGGGGCGCCGGGTAGAGGACGCAGGCGTCGTAGACGACGACGAAGGCCATCGCCGCCGTCAGTACCCGAGGCCGAGCTTCTGGGCTTCTTGGCTAAGCTCGTCGAGCGCGGCCTTTCGCTCGGCTTGATCCGCCTGCTGATAGCCCAGAAGGTCCCCCACGCGAATGCGCCGGTGCGTGCCGACCTTGCGGAAGCCGATCTTGCCAGTCTCCAGCAGCTCGATGAGGTGGGGGCGTGAGACATTGAGCATGTCGGCGGCCTCTTGGGTCGTCAGCTCCGCATGAACCGGAACGATGGTAACGGCGTTGCCGTTGGCCATCTGCCCGAGGATCTCCAGGAACAGCTCGAACGCCTCGCGCGGCACCGTGACGGCCACGTCGGGACCACCCTCGGGCCTCACCTGAAGCGTGCGCGCGGTCTTCTTCGACTTGATCTTGCCGAGGGCACGGAGCGCGAACTGGGCTTGCTCGGCAGCTTCGGTCGTGGGGACCTTCACGGCGGCGGTGTTCATGGCGAGACCTCAGAGAGAAGGTAGCACCATCCGAATCATTCGAAACAGTCGAAGCAAACGAAACGAGCCGTCGGTCCCGAGCGTCCGGACACGTGCGGAATCGACGCCGACATCGAGCCATACCCCCTGGCCTCGGCCTGCTGGCGTCCGCGTGGCTGCCGCGCGACGCCGGGCGCCGTCGTGAACTGCGTCGAGTATCCAGGCTGAAGATCCGGCTCGAGCCGTGGAGCGGTCCGAGGTCGACCGGCCAGCCCCGAGCCACGACGAGGCGCAGAAGGCGGTCCGAGGTCGTGCTGATGGCTTCGCGGAGTCGCGGGGGCCCACGACTGCACCACCCTGCGGGTCGAACTTGTCGAGAGCGCTCTTGAGGTCGTCGCTGCCCGTCTTGCGGAACGCCTTGTTGATCGCGTTCGCGGCGGTCACCGCGTCGCGATCGTCGTCGTCTTGCCGTAAGTCTCGACAGCGTCGTCTGCGGCTTGTTCGAGTTCTTCCGGCGTCTGCAGCGGCGGTACCACGCGAACGCCATCGTTGCCCATGCGCCTGAGGCTACGGGGTAGATGGAGCCTGCGGCAACTGTCGCCGTCCCACCATCGCGGCCTCCGACCTGCACAACGGGTGCACAACACGTCCCCACAAGACGACGAAACCCCGGAAAACCGCGGTCCCGTGGTGGAGGCGCCGGGAATCGCGATTCAATTGCGCTTCTTGACGGAGCTCGCGATCCCCGAGCTCCGATGACGGGTCAACCCGGACGCGTCCGGCGCCATTCGTGGCAGCGCGCGCACGGTCCCGCGACGCCCGCTGGAGCGAACCAGTGAGCCCGAGCGCGCGCCGGCGACGACGGTGCGCACGGCAGCCTGGAGCAGCTCGACCTTCAGCCGGCCTGACGAACTCGCGTTCCACGCGTCGACGACCGCCCCGAGCATCCCCAAGAGCAGCCGCGCGTCGGTGCCGTCGGGGAGATCGCTGCGCGCGATCGCCCGCGTGACCATCGCGTACCAAGACTCGCTGCGCTCCTTGACAGCGTCGCCGATGACGGCGCTGACGTCGGGGTCGTTTTTCTCCGCGAGCAGTCGCGCCCACGCCTGCCCCTCGACGCGATCCTTGAACCTCACCCTGCGCCGGAAGGCCTCGATGAGGTCCCGCTCAAGCGAGCCCGTGTCGGGCAGCGGCACGTCATGCACGAACCTGCGCATCCAGTCGACAGCGGCCGCCACGAGTTGCTTCTTGCCGGGCCAGCGCCGGTAGATCGTGGTCTTGTTGACCCCGGCCGCCGCGCTCGCCACGTCCATGCGAAATGCCCTGTAGCCGGACTCGGCCAGCTCGGCGTTCGGAGGTCGCATGCTCTGGTTTCACTTCCCGACGTACTTCTTCGCGGGCGCCTTCTTCGCAAACTTCGTCCCGCACTTCGTCTCGGGGGTGCTGGGGCGCACGTTTCCGACCCCGTTCGCCTCGCCCCCGTTCCGCGGGCTGTCGTCGCCGCGCGTGAACGTCATGTATGGACTGGGCAACCTCGTCGTCGCCTACGCGCTGCTCTTGCGCGTTGGAGACTTCGAGCCGCGGAGCGCGTTGCACGCGGGCGCCTTCGGGCTCGGCCTCGCCGCGATGTCTCTGCTGATTACGCGCTCGTTACGCTCGCGGGCGAACTGCTCGTGACCTGCGACTCCGTCGAGGGCATGCGTAGGGCGATCTCGACTGTGACGGCTGCCGAGCCCGCCCGGAAACACATCGGGCGCCGCATCGGCCGGCGCGACTGAGCTTTGGCTCTGCTCTGAGAGACGGAGCACGTCCAATCTGCACAACCGGTGCACAACACGTCCCCACAAAACAACGGGACCGCGGAAAACCCGCGGTCCCGTGGTGGAGGCGCCGGGAATCGAACCCGGGTCCGAAAGTCACGATGCCCCCTGCGTCTACGTGCGTGTCTGGCCTTTTATATCGTCCCGGATCGCGATGACCAGCGACCTCTCCCCGGGACTAGTCCCCTGTTTAATTTCGCCTCCGGCCCGGTGACCCGACCCTTGGCTAGCCAACTTGGTTACGCCCTTCCGAGGGCGCTGGCGGGCCCTTCGGTCGGACGGCTTTCAGACCTGCTGTTTAGGCAGCGAGAGCGATTGCGTTATCGTTCGCAATTGTGTTCCCCCATGGGATTTACGTGGGCATGAGGATCCACGGCACGCAGCAAGAAGTCCTGACCTCCGTCGAAGCCGATCGCCCCCGAATTGGGGATGAGGCTCAAGGAACATAAGACCTCGCGGGGCCCCGGGCAACCCGGCCTCCACAAGACCGATCTTCTCGAGGCGTGGTAGATTCGTGCCACCGATGTCCGCCGAAGTCGTCGCACCGCAGCCGTCCCGCACACGACGCGTCGTGCGGCGCGTCCTCATCGGGCTCGCGATCGTCGTCGTGGTGCTCGGCGCGATCGTCGCGGCGGGCGTTTACAGGCCCATCGCCCGACGCGCCGGGCAGACGCTCGCGGCGGCGCAAGCGCCCGACTTCACGCTCGCCGACCAAACGGGCGCGAAGGTCTCGCTCGCGACGCTCACGGCCAACGGGCCCGCGGTGCTCGTCTTTTACCGCGGCTTCTGGTGACCCTTCTGCCGCAGCCAGCTCGTGCAGCTGGAGCAGATTCGACCGCAGCTCGAGGCCCAGCACGCCCAGGTCGTCGCCATCAGCGTCGACGCGGCCGACGAGTCGGCCAAGCTCGCCCAGGAGCTCGGGCTCCAGTTCCCGCTGCTCTCCGACATGGATTTGCACGTCATCACGGCGTACGGCGTCGCGATGGACGGGCGCGACATCGCGGTGCCGGCGACGTTCATCGTCCGCAAGGACCGCTCCGTGGCGTGGAAGCGCGTCGGTGAGGAGATGACCGATCGCCCGTCGCCGGCGGACATCCTCGCGCAGGTTCGCGCCGCCGCCGCCGCGAAAAAGTAGCTGGGGCCGGCGGTACGCGGGCGGATGCGCCCGGTCCGGTGGGCCAACGTGGGCCAGGTGTGCGTCGGCGATCGGTGGGTCGGGGCGAAAGTTCGCGCGGTCACGCGCGTCTGCGCGATGGCATCGTCTGTGCTCCGTCCGCAGCATGCCCGCGCCCTCGCGTCCCTTCGTTCGTCGCGCCGTGGCAGCGCTGGCGAGCGCGGCCCTCGCGTCGGCGTGCTTCGCCGGCAGCGTCGCCGCGCCGTCGAACGAGCCCTACCTCGCGAGCGGCGCGTTCCGCCGCGCGACGCTCGTGGCGTCGCTCGTGAACCCCGACAACGGCTACTCGCGACGGCGCCTCGCGGCTTACGAGACGGGGCAAGCGGGCGACTGGGCCGCGCTGCCCGAGTGGAACCCGCGCGTCGACGTCGTGCGCGCGACGGATCTCGACGCGCCGGGCGGCGTCGATGGGGCGGCGGCGCTCGGTCCCGACGCGCGCGCGCTCGCGATCTCCGACGAAGCGCGGCGCGGCGAAGAGGCGGCGCTGCGCGCGCTCGGCGAGGACGCGTTCTTCCGCTACCCGATGCAGATCGACGCCTCCGCGCAGATCGCGACCGCGTCGCGCGAGGCGTTCGCGAGCTACGGCTTCTGGACGGACGATGCGCGCGGCGCGGCGGCGCTCGTGCGCGTGGAGCTGCCGGCGCGCGCGCCCGCGCTCGCGTTCACGTGCGCGACGTGCCACGCGTCGTCGCGCGCGCCCGAAGGCGGGTTGATCGTCGGCCTCGGCAACGAGCGGCTCGAGCTCGGGCGCCTCTTCGGCGACGCCGCCGTGCGCCGCGGCCAGTCGCCCGAGGCCGCAGCGCCGTGGCGCGCGTGGGGGCCGGGGCGCGTCGACGTCACGACGTTGCGCGGCGCGGAGCCGGTCAAGATCGCCGACCTGCGCCCGGTGCGGTGGCTCACGCATCTCCAGGCCGACGCGTCCGTCGCGCAGAAGGATCGCGCGACCTTGGCGGTGCGCATCGAGACGCTGATCATCACGACGCACGGCGCGCAGGTTCGTCCGCCGCGCGAGGTGTCGCTGGGGCTCGCGGCCTTCGTGTGGTCGCTCGCGGATGCGCTCCCGGCGGCGCCGCCGAGGGACGGCGCAGAGGCCCGGGGCGCGGCGGTCTTCGAGGCGACCTGCGCGCGCTGCCACGCGCCGCCCGCGCTCTCAGGGCCGCCGGTGCCGCTCGACGTGGTCGGCACCGATCCGGCGATCGGCCTCTCCACCGACCGCGGCACCGGAAGCTACCGCGTGCCGTCGCTCCACGGCGTCGCGTCGCGTCGCGCGCTCCTTCACGACGCGTCGCTCCCGAGCCTCGATGCGATGTTCGATCCTGCGCGCGTCCGCCCCGACTTCGAGAGCGAGCGCGGCGGCCCCGTCCGCGGCCACCTCTTCGGCCTCGCGCTGGGCGACGCGGATCGCGCCGCGCTCCGCGCCTACCTCGCGACGCTCTGACGCGCCGCGCAGGCAAGGCCTCGCGCGTCGGCGCGCGGCAAGCGCGCCCTACACCTGCCCACCTATTGGTTTGCCCCGCTCGGACTTCCCTCGTAGATTGCGCCACCGACGATGCGGCTGAGCCTCCCCCGAAACGTCCTCACGCTCGCGGCCATCGGCGCGCTGCTCCGGCTCGTCGCGTGCGCCAACGGCGCGGCGACGGACACGCTCGGCGGCGACGGCACCGACGAAGCCGGGACACCGGGTCCGAGCGACGCGACGGTCTCCGAAGCGTCCGCGGACAGCGATACCGGCGGCCCGCGCGCCGACGCCGGCTGCCCCGACGGCTTCACCGGGCCCGGCTGCGGGACGTGCACGCCCGGTCTCCACGCGTGCGGCAAGACCTGCGCGCCGACCCAGTCGAATTTTCCGGAAGCGGGCTGCGCGCTCGGCTGCGGCGAGATGTGCCCGTCGCCCGGCTCCGGCTTTGCGACGTGCAGCGACGCGGGCACTTGCGATTTCGGCTGCCCCGAGGGCTCGATCCTCGACGGCGGGAGCTGCGGCTGTCCGGTCGGCCAGCGCGTCTGCGCCGACGGAGCGTGCCACTCTTGCTGCGCCGCCTCGGACTGCCCCGGCCACCAGATGTGTGGCAACGGCGGTACCGTCGGCGTGTGCAGCGGGTGCCTCCCCGGCTGGGGCGACTGCGACGGCAATCCGGCCAACGGCTGCGAGACGTCGCTCTCGTCGGACAACAACTGCGGCCGGTGCGGCAACTCGTGCTGCTTCGGCTTCTTCTGCTGCGGGTTCATCGGCGGTGAGACGTGCTCGCCGTCGGGCGCCTCGTTCGCGTGCCGGTGCTGAGGCGCTAGAAGATGTGGTTGAAGTTCACATAGAGCCCCGCGTCCTCGTCGCTGAATCCGTAGTCCACCATCACGATCGTCGAATCGTTCCACGCGATGCGGAGCCCGCCGCCCTGCGTGCGCTTCCAGCTCTTGAAGGACGTCGTCGCGACGTCGTCGAACACGCGACCTACGTCGAGGAACGGCACGCCGATGAGCGCGAAGCTCTGGCCGAGCGCGCGGAAGCGCGCGAAGGTCCACCGCACCTCCCAGTTCGTGAGCGCGATGACGGGGCCGACGAAGCGGCTGTCGCGATAGCCGCGCAGCGTGCGGAAGCCGCCGAGGCCGGCGTGGTTGTCGTCGATGAACGGCAGGTTGTTCATCGAGGTGAAGGGCGTCCCCTTCGTCTGGATTTCGTAGAGCAGGCGTGACGCCAGGACGAGATCGGCGATCTCCGGGATCGGGCTGTAGAAGAGGCGCACCGAGCCCAGGACGCGCGCGTAGCTGTAGTCCGAGCCGAGGCCCCGCAAGCCGTACTCGCTGGAGAGCTCGGCGTAGACGCCGGAGTTCGGATCGGGCTCGTAGTCGCGCGTGTCGATCGACAGGCCGAGGCGCAGCACGTTGTCCCAGCCGCCGCTGCACCCGACGACGCGACCCGCCGCGCAGTCGGTCGCCAGGCGCGTCGGCGCCTCGGGCGCTTGCACGGTGCCGCCCGCGCCGTCCGCGTCGGTGAGTCGACCGGTGTATTGCCGGAGTACCGTGTTCGAAAAACCGAGGCCGAAGAGCGCGCGCACCAGACCCCCGAACAGGTGCCGCTCGGCGGCGAACGCGAGCTGC
>JAYVXL010000839.1:0-3323 GCA_043785185.1 Myxococcales bacterium | reverse complement strand
TTGGTGTCCTTGTTCGCCGGCAGCTCGCCGATTTGGAACGTGAGCGACTCGGGCTTTCCGTCGCTCGCCTGCGTCTGCCGCACGCTCGCGAAGACGGTGAGGCCCTCGCGCGAGCCCTTCAGCGACGCGATGCAGTTGATGTTCTGCGTGTCGGTGAAGAACGTCGTGCGTTTGCGCTCGCCGGTGTCGAGCGCCATGAAGGCGTCGACGTTCGGCCCCGAGCCGCAGCTCGCGACGAGGCTCACCAGCGGCGGGAGCGAAAGGACGAGCGAGACCAGCGTAGGGCGGAGCACCACCCCAAAGGGTGCCAGGCTTCTTCGCGCCGGGTCAAGGTGACCGTTCGAGCGCGTCAAAGCGCGCCGATCCCGCTCCGCTCGAGGACGAGGAGCGTGAAGACGCGGGCCACGCGGCCGCCGCGGCGTATCGTGACGGTCTTTTCCGCCACCGGCGCGTGATCCGGGAAGAGGCGCAGCGCGTGGGCGTCGAAGCGCGTATCGGTGACGAAGACAATCGCGCCGGCCTTCGCCCACGCCGCGCGGGGGCTCCAGGTGTCGAAGTCGTCGGGGACCTTCGTGAGGCAGCCGACGGTGACCTTGGGGCCGAGCGCGGCGTGGAGCTGCGCGCACGACACCCAGTGCGGGCCGACGACGACCGCGTCCTCCGCGCCGCCGGGGAGGGGGAGCGCCTTCACCTCGCGGACGACCTCGGGCCAGCCGGTGAGCTCGGACGCGATGTCGAGGCGCGCGTCGAATGACTCCGGCAAGAGGCGCGTGAGGCTCGGAACGAGGACCCACGCGTGCGCGACCGTCGACATCGCGAGACCGGTCGCGAGCGCCGCGAGGCCGAACGCTCGGCTCGGCGTGGGCGCGCCCTTCCCGCGCGCCCACGCGAGCGGGAGCGCGAGGAGAGGCGGCGCGAGCCAGTGCGGCTCGGCGACGCGGCTCCAGAGCGCCAGCGGGAGCAGGATCGCGAGCGGCAGCGCGAAGGACCACGACAAGAGGCGGCTCACGGCGTCGAGGTCGCGCGTTCGCCAGAGCCAGACACCGACCGTCGCCGCGAGGACGGCGAGGAGCGGCGAGACGTACGCGAGCTGGCCTCCGAGGAGCGCGGCGGCGTTGTGCGCGGAGACGCCGGCGCCCTCCTGCGTGTCGACGAGTCGATGGCGCAGCATCGGCCAGCCCTCGCGCGCCTCGTAGAGCGCGACGGGGAGGACGACGAGCATGCCCAGCGCGAGGCCGGCCCAGGGCCAGATCGTGCGCGCGTGCGCGCGCGCGTGGCGGCTCGTGTAGGTGAGCGCGAGCGCGAGGACGAGCGGCAGCGCCGTCACCTTGGCGCTCGCGCCGGCGCCTGCCAAAAGGCCCGCGCCGAGGAGCGCGAGCGCCGCGCGGGGCGAGTCGGCGGGCGCGCGCAGGCCCCACGCCGCGAGCGCGAGCGCGCCGAGCCACGCGAACGCCAGGAGCAAATCCGGCGTCAGACCGAACAGGCCGACCGCGATCTCCGGCGCCGCGAGGAGCGCGAGGCCGCACGTCGCTGCGCGCTCGGCGGTCGCGCCGGCCGCGCGCGCGCCGACCGCGCCGAGGAGCGGCGCGAGCGTCGCTGCGACGGCGGTGAGCACGTGGGCGGCGAGCGGGGTCGGCGCGCCGCCGCCGCCGAGCGCACGCGCGACGACGCCGATCATGCCCGGATGGTCGAGGTACGCCGGCTGCGGGTGCAGCGCGTAGCACGCGTAGAGCGCCTCGCTGTCGCCGAAGCCGACCTGCGTAGCGGCATAGAGGCGAGCCGCCAAGAAGAGGAGCGACAGCGCGGCGAGGGCCTTGGCGGCGGGGCGCGTCACGGGGCGCCGTCGAGCCACGGGCGGAGCATACGCGCGACCGCCTCGCTCGGGCTTCGGCGCGGGCCGAGGACCTTTGCGACCTCCACGCAGGCGCGCAGCATGTCCTCGCGCGTGTCGAGCACCTCGCCGAGCGTGCTCGCCATGCGCGCCGCCGTCGCGTCGCGCTGCACGAGCTCGGGGAACGCGCGGCGGCCGAGCAGCACGTTCGGCAACGCGACGTGCGGCGTCGTGATCAGCCGCCGCGCCGCCAGCTCGGTGAGCAGGCCGACCTTGTAGGCGACCACCGGCACCGCGCCCGCGAGCGCCGCCTCGAGCGACGCGGTCCCGGACGCGCAGAGCGCCGCGTCGAAGGCGTGGAGCACGGCGTGGGCACCCTTTTCGGGATCCACGGGCATCGTGCTCACGCGCAGCGCGCGTGCCTCGGCGGTCGCCCAGGCGCGCGTCGCGTCGTCGAGGCTGGGCGCCAGGAGCACGCGCGCGTCGACGCTGGCGTGCTCGTGCCGGACGGCGTCGTAGGCCAGGAGCATCGGCCGCAGAAGCTTCTTCACTTCGTGCGGGCGGCTCCCGGGGAGGATCGCGACGGCGGCGGCGTACGGCGTGAGACCGAGCGCCCCTCGCGCGGCGGCGCGGCCGAGCGGCGCGTCGTCCATCGCGGGGTGCCCGACGTAGTGCGCGTCGACACCTTCTCGCCGCCACAGGTCTTCCTCGAACGGCAGGATCACCGCCATGCGGTCGACGTCGCGCCGCAGCGCCTTCGCGCGGGACGCGCGCCACGCCCAGATCTGCGGCGCGATGTACCAGAGCACGCGCACGCCGCCCGCGTGGAGCGCGTGGGCGACGCGCGCGTTGAACTCGGTGTAGTTGACGAGGAGCGCCGCCCGAGGCCGGTGGCTCCGCGCCGCGGCGAGCACGCCCGCGAGCGCGCCGCCGATCGAGAGCGCGCGCGCCGCGACCTCGCCGATGCCGAGCGCCGTGCTCTCGCGCAGGTCGAACATGATGCGCGCGCCCGCGCTGGCGAGCGCGGGCCCGCCGAGGCCGAACACGCGCGCGCCGCCGAGCCGCCGCACGACCGCCGCGGCCGCGCGATCGCCGGAGGCCTCGCCGGCCACGACGAGCAATTCGCCCGCCGCGCTCACGCCGCCGGACCTTCGAGCGGCGGACCCTCGAGCGCGCCGAGCAGCGCCGCTCCGTAGCGCTCGACGCGAAACGCGCCGATGCCGGGGACGGCGCGCAGATCCTCCAGGCTCTTCGGGCACGCCTCGGCCGCGTCCTTCACGCAGTGCCCCGGCAGGACGACCTGCTCGTCGACGCCGCGGGCCTTGGCCGCCTCCTTGCGCCACGCCATGACGCGCGACTCGCGGGCGCGGACAGCCTTCGCGAGCACCGGCGGGACGCGCGGCCGCTCGAGCATCGCGCGCTCGGCGTCGGGAATGGGGCCGCCGTCCAGGCCCTCTTTTACCGCGCGCAGCATCGCGCCGGCGAGCGCGCC
>JAYVXL010000838.1:0-10729 GCA_043785185.1 Myxococcales bacterium | reverse complement strand
CTCACGGGCACTTTGGCGGCCGAGCGCTACGGTTAACGAATGGCCAGTCGTTGGGGCCGTGCCGTCTCCACGTTCGCGCTCTTCGCCCTGTTCGCCATGCCCTGGCGCAACAATCCCGAGGCCCTCGCGGGCGCCGGCGGGCCGCGGATGCCGTCGCGACAGGACCCGAGCGACGCGCCGAACGCGTGCACGGAGCTCGAGCAAGAGCCGATGGTGCGGCTCTTCGACACGCGCGCGCTCGCGGGCGGGCCGTTCTACGTCAACGACCACACCCTCGTGCAGGGGCCCGACGGCACCTGGCACCTCTTCGGCATCTTCAACCGCGAGCCGATGCACGACGACCAGGAGGTCGAGTTCGTCCACGCGATCGCGGCCGAGCGCGACCCGGCGCGCTGGCGCGAGGGCGCCTTCGAGCCGGCGCCGGCGCCGCACCGCATCGCGCTGCGCGCGGCGCGCGAGCTCGGCGAGCGGCACCTCTGGGCGCCGCACGTCGTGCGGGACGACGGACGCTGGGTGATGGTCTACCAGAGCGGCGGGCCCGACGAGGACCACGCCGCGATACGGCTCGCCGAGTCGGACGATCTCTACCAGTGGACGCGCGTGGGCGGCGTCCCGCTCTTCGACGACCTCTGCGTCGCGCGCGATCCGATGCTGGTGAAGCGCGAGGGCGCGTGGGCGCTCTATTACACGCGCTGCGACTCGGCGACGGGTCGCCACAGCGGCGTCGCGTACCGGCTCTCGCACGATCTCGTCCACTGGAGCGAGGCGCGCATGGCGCTCGCGCTCGACCGCGCGCCGCCCGCGGGCAACTCGCCCTTCACCGAGTCGCCGTTCGTCTTCGAGCGCGGCGGCTGGTACTGGCTCTCGGTGAGCGCGTACCCGGTCGCGTGGGACGCGACGGTGCTCTATCGCTCGCCGGTGCCCTCGTCGTTCCCCGACGTGCCGTTCGCGCAGCTCCGCGCGCGCGCGGCGGAGTGGCTGACGGGCGCGCACGGCGAGCTGTGGATGACGCACGCCGGTCCCGGACAGGGCGGCGTGTGGATGTCGCGCGTGAAGGGGATGTGAGCGGCGCGCGCGGCCCACGCACCCCGCGCGTTTTCGCTCGGTGAATGACCGGTCGAGCTCCCGCGTTCGCGCCGCGATGCGCCGAGCCGGCGGTGGCGACGCGAACGCGCCGCTGCTAGCTTGGCCTCATGAAGCGACGCCATTTCTTGCTCGCGACCGCGCTCGGCGCGGTCCTCGCGGCCGGCTGCTCGAAGACGACGAGCGATGCCGCGCCGAAGGAGTTGACCGTCGACGAGGTCGCCGCGCGCATCGCCGCGCACGACGGAAAGACGTTCATCTACGACAACAACGACAAGGACCGCTGGACCAAGAGCCACGTGCCCGGGGCCAAGTGGGTCGCGTTCGACAAGGTGACGGCGGCCGACCTTCCTCCGAACAAGGAGGCCACGCTCGTCTTCTACTGCGCCCACGAGCTTTGACACGCTTGCCACACCGCTGCGGTCGCAGCGGCAAAGCTCGGATACGCCAACGTGTACGTGATGCCGGCGGGAATTCGCGGCTGGGAGAAGGCCGGCCGCGAGGTCGAGAAGGGTTGACGCGTTAAATCAGCTCACGGCAGCGCCGCCGCGCGCTCGGCGACGAGATCGACGAGATCGCCCTGCGCGAGCGGCACGTCGAGGAGGTGCAGCCCGAGCGCGCCGCGCAGCTGCAGGCTCGAGAAACGAACCGGGCTCGAGCGCGCGTCGCCGGGTGGCGGCGTGTCGGAGACGGCCAAGTAGCGCATGCCGTCGGGCCCGTCCGCGCACGCGGCCCTGTAGAAGTCGCGGAGGAGAACGAACGGCGTCGCCACCTTCGCGGCGTCGGAGTCCGCGGCGACCCACGCGGTCGGCAGGAACGCGCGCGAGAGCGGGTGACCCGCTCCGTGCGCGAGCTCGGCGGGGCTCACGCACATGCTGACGTGGCCGGGCGACGGGGTGGCGTGCTTCGACGCGACGGCGGCGCCCTCCGCGTACGACCGGTACGCCACGACGCACCCGACCTCGCCCTTTTGCGTGCACATCGGCAGGTTGGCGAACGTCCCGCCGGCGCTTTGCCCCTTCGGCACCTCGACGGGCCACCCGATCGGCATCGCCAAGAGGAGCTGCGCGCGCGCCACGGGATCGCGATCGAAGAAGCGTTGCAGGAGGTGCACGACCATCTCGGCCCCCTGCGAGTGGCCAAGGAGCACCAGCTTTCGACCGCGGTTGTCGTGCTTCATGTAGTGCGCGAACGCCTCGCCCACGTCCGCCTCGGCGACGGCCGTGAACGGGCGCTTCACGTCGGGCGCGCGCAGGTACGTGCCGATCGTGATCTGGCGGTAGAGCGGCGCGTACAGCGCGCACACGCTGCGGAAGCGCGCGGCCTGGGCCGCGGCGACGCGCGCGATGGGCTCGAGGTCGGAGAAGTCCTCGTGGTTGCCAGGGGCGACGCGCAGGTCGACGGTCGGGTAAACGTAGAAGCAGTCGACCTTCTCCGCGCCGGGCGCGCGCGCGTCCGGGCCGACGACGCGCGCGCCGCCCGGCCCCAGCTCGGTCGCCTCGATGCTGCGCGCGCACGCGTCCTCGCGGCCGGGGAGGCACAGCCAGCGCGCCGGGTCGGCGTACCGGGGCCCCAAACCCGCCGACGTGACCGGCGGCTCAAGGCGGCGCGCGCACGCGGCGAGGCACGCGACCGCGGCGAGGCCGACGAGACGCGGCGCGCGCCGCCCCGTGCGAGTCCGCTCCAGGGCCACCGTTGGACGCTCCTAAGGCCGCAGCGCTCAGCTCCGCGCGATCACTGCAGCGTGAGCTTCCCGACGCGGTTGAAGTCGTAGACGATGTACAGCTCCGAGTCGTTGCCCTCGACGATCGCCGTGATGGCGCCGAGGTTGCCGGGCGCGATGACCTCCGAGTTCGGCTTGGCGACCGGCCCGTAGAACTGGCCCTGGCAGCGCTTGAGGGCGCCGAGCTCGGCGCCTTGGTTGTCGCCGAAGATGTAGACGCCCGCGAGCTGCGGGATCGCCGACCCGCGGTAGACGCGGCCGCCCATGATGGCGCGGTAGTCGGGGAACAGCCCGCCCGTGCGATCGAGGGAGAGCACCGGGGGCGTGTGCGGCGACGGCCCGACCAACGGGTGCCCTGCGCCGCACGTATCGGCTTCGGCGCCCTCGTACTTCGGCCAGCCGAAGTTCGCGCCGGCGGTGCCGGCCGGGAGAAAATCGATCTCCTCGTGCAAGTCTTGACCGACGTCGCCCAGGTAGAAGTCCCCGGTGAGCGAGTCGAAGCCCCAGCGGAACGGATTGCGCAGCCCGTAGTGGAAGACGCGTGCGTCGGTGGGGAACGGGTTGCCGGCGGCCGCGAACGGCGCCGCGGCGTTGACGTCGAGGCGGAGGATCTTGCCGTTCAGCTTGGCGACGTCCTGCGTGTTGCCGGGGAGCGAGCTCTCGCAACCGCCGCCGCCGTCGCCGGTGCCGACGTAGAGGAAGCCGTCGGGGCCGAACATGATCGTCCCGCCGTTGTGGTTCGGTGCGGACGGCGGCGTGACGACGATGTCCTGCACCTTCGCGGGATCGGCGACGTCGGCGTTGGCCGCCGAGCGCTTGAACTCGACGACGGCGTCGGTGCCTTGGGGCGAGTAGGTGTCGTCGGCGCCGTCGGCCGGGGTGCCCATGACGAAGAAGCGCCCGTTCGCCGCGTAGTTCGGGTGGAACGCGAGGCCGAGGAGGCCGCGCTCGCCGAAGTTCGTGCCCATCCCCGCCGAGATGTCGAGGAACGGCGTCGCGAGCACTGCGCCGGCGCGGACGATGTGCACGACGCCGGGCTGCGAGACGACGTACCAGTCCGTCGAGCCGGGAGGCTGCGTCGCGAAGACGGCGCCCTTGATCGTCGCCGCCGCGATCGGCACGAGCTTGAGCGCGGGAAAGACGGGCGCGGCCGCGGTGCACGCGACGTTGACGTCGCGACCGGTGTCGGCCGGCGCGTCGCGGCCGGCGTCGCCGCTCGACCCGCTCGTGCCGCTCGACCCGCTGGTGCCGCTGGTTCCGCTGGTTCCGCTGGTTCCGCTGGTTCCGCTCGCGCCGCTGGTTCCGCTCGACCCGCTCGTGCCGCTGGTCCCGCTCGACGACGCGGTGCCTTCGGCGCCGCCGTCGTCGGGTCCCCCGCCCACGGAGGCGTCGGATCCACCGCAGGCAAAGACGGCCGCGCCGCCCGCGGCGAGCACGAGGGCAAGGCTCAGGTTTCGTTGGCTGGAAATCATAGCCAAGAGGATAGCAGCGTCCCCGCGCGGCGGTGCAACTCGGTTGCGAGGCCGATGCGTCGCTTCCCGAGGCGCGCGCGTTTGATAGGCTAACGCTTGGAGGATTCACCATGTTCGCTCTCGTGTCGCGATCGCGTCGGTTCGGTTTCCTGGTGGCGGGCGTCCTCGCCGCGGGCGCGAGCGCCGCAGCCGGCTGCAGCGGCGACGACACGGGCGGCGCCAGCCAAGGCGACGCCGGCGGGACCGACGCCGCGGCCGACACGACGACCGACGCGACGATCGACGCGACGACCGACACGGGCGGCGGCGCGGACACCGGCGCGCGCGACACGGGCACGGGCGACGGCGGCGGCGGCGACGCGAACGACGCCGGCATCGACAGCGGCCCGCCCTTCGATTGCACGAACAACTCGCCGGACGGCGGCGGCACGTTCCAGCTCCCGAACGATCTGCGCTGCACCGGCCTCTACTCCGACTGGGCCAGCAAGACGGTCGCCGCCGACGCGCGCCCCTACGCGCCCGCGTACCCTCTTTGGAGCGACGGCGCCGTGAAGTCGCGGTGGATCCACCTGCCGCCGGGCGCGAAAATCGACGCGACCGATCCGAACGAGTGGACGTTCCCCGTCGGCACGAAGCTCTGGAAGGAGTTCGTCGTCGGCGGCAAGCGCATCGAGACGCGCCTGTACCAGAAGGTCGGCGACGCCGACTGGTCGCGCACGACGTACCAGTGGTCGGCCGACGAGTCCGCCGCCAAGCGCCTCGACACCGGCTTCGGCGGCCCGCCCGCAGACGCAGGCGTCATCGACGACGGCGGCGGCGCGGACGCGGCGACCTACTACGAGATCCCGAGCGTCGCGAAGTGCGACGGCTGTCACAGCGGCCGACTCGACAAGGTGCTCGGCTTCGAGGCCGTCAACCTCGGCGGCGCCGCGGCGACGGGCGTAACGCTCGCGGTCTTGAAGAGCGAGGGTCTGCTCGTCGTCGGCGACGGCGGCGCGTCGCCGCTGCCCGCGACGCTGACGATTCCCGACGACAGCACCGGAAAGGGCGCGGCCTCCGTCGGCTGGCTCCACTCGAACTGCGGCATCGCCTGCCACAACGCGAACCCGACCGCGGGGTGCACCTTCAACAGCATGCGCCTGCGCGTGGAAGTGGAAGAGCTCCTCCCGTCGGGCGGCGGCGCGCCGACGCTGCAAGCGATGCAGACGTACGTGACGACGCACGACGTCGCGGCGTCGACGACGCTCGGCAATCCCGCGATCACCTACAATCGGATCACCCACGGCGACCCGTCCAAGAGCCTGATTCGGTATTTGATCGGGCGCCGCGTGACGAACGAGGTGTACGGCCAGATGCCGCCCATCGACTCGCATACGGTCGACGTCGCCGACGTCGCGAACCTGAACGCGTGGATCACGTTGATGCCGTGATTCGGCGGTCTACGAGGGGGGAACTGGGCGACGCCGACGTAGGACGTCGCGTGAGCCATCCTCCTTATTCTTCGAGACGTAGCGCGACCCTCATCGCCGCGGCGGTCGCGTGCGCGTTCGGGGGCGTGGCCTTGGGGTGTGGCGGAGCGGGCGGCGGGGATCTGTTCGGGGGCAACCCGGACGGCGGCTCCCTCGACGCGCCGGCCGTGCCGCCCGGTACCCCGCCACCGGGGACGCTCCCCGACGCCGGTCCCGGTGGCCCCTGTACGCCGAACGACGCGCTCGACTGCGTGGGGCGGTGCGGTCACCTCAAGGGGCGCTGCGGCAACGAGGTCATCTGCGGGGCGTGCCCCGACGCGCTGACGTGCGGCGGCGGCGGGCCGAACCTGTGCGGCACAGCCTCGTGCACGCCGAACTGCGCGGGCAAGGCGTGCGGCGAGAGCGACGGCTGCAGCAGTCTCTGCCAGACCGGCGCGTGCGGTGCCGGTCTCCACTGCAAGTCGGCCCTCTGCGTGTGCGACGCGACCTCGTGCGGCGGGTGCTGCGCGGGCAACGTCTGCCAAGCCGGCGGGGCGAACGACGCGTGCGGCAAGGGCGGCGGCGCGTGCACGACGTGCAACGCGCCCAAGACGTGCAAAGCGAACGGCGTGTGCAGCACGGGCACGACCACGCCGAAGGCCGTCCTGTTCGGCGGGTACAGCGGCGCTTCGTACCTCGCCGACACGCTGGCGTGGGACGGCGTCAGCTGGACGACGGTCGCCACGACGGGCCCCTCGGCGCGCTCGCGCCACGCGATGGCGAGCCTGAACGGCAAGATCGTGCTCTTCGGCGGCAGCAGCAACGACATGACCGGCATCCCGGGCACGTGGGAGTGGGACGGCGTCACCTGGACGCAGAAGACGGTCGGGACGAGCCCCGTGCCGCGCATCTCGGCGACGATGGCGACGCTGGGAAACAAGGTCGTCCTCTTCGGCGGACAAGACTCGAGCGGCGTCTACCTTCAGGACACCTGGGAGTGGGACGGCGCAACCTGGACGCAGCGCGCGCCCGCGACGTCCCCGCCCGCGCGGTGGATCTCGGCGATGGCGACGCTCGGCGGCCGCGTCGTGCTCTTCGGCGGGGCGGCCACGTCCGGCAACCTCGGCGACACCTGGGAGTGGGACGGCTCGACCTGGACGGCCCGCACCACGACCTCGCCGTCTCCGCGAAGCGGCGTGGCCCTCGCGACGATGGGGAACAAGCTCGTTCTGTTCGGCGGAAACCCGTCGCCAGGCCCCGCCGCCGACACCTGGGAGTGGGACGGCTCGACCTGGACGGCCCGCACCGCGACCTCGGCGCCGCCCGCGCGCTACGACCACGCGATGGTCGGCTTCGGCGGCCAGGTCCTGATGACCGGCGGCATCGCCAGCGGCGGCGGCGACCTCGCGGACTTCTGGATCTGGAACGGCGCGGCGTGGACGAGCGGCGGCGCGGCGCCGACCGCGCGGGATCACTTCGCGATCGCGACGATGCCGTAGGGCGCGGGTTCTAGAGCCACCCGTAGGTGCGCCGCACGATGTCGGCGGCGCCGGACGCAATGAGCTCGCCGTGGGCGAGGACGATTCGTTCGGCTTCCCACACCGCTCATCGTCTACTTCCTGCGGACCCACGCGCGGGTCTAGCGGTCGCCGGGGTTACCGACTCACGCGCGCATCAGCGTGGATCGGCGCTTCCCCATCCGATTGCCGTGGCGCTGCAGAGATCCGCCGCGAGCGTGCGCGGCGACCTCCAAGCGCGCGATCGCGGAAGCGGGCCCGGCTGGCGTCAAGGTTGCACAACGTGGGCAACATGTCGCTTCTCCGCGCGTCGCTCCACGTCACGATCCTCAGCGCCCTCGCCATGGCGGCGTTCGGCTGCTCCGCCTCCGCCACCGGCGGCGAGGAAGGGGCCTCCTCTTCTTCCGAGGCCATCAGCGCGCTCCCGAGCAACGCGCACGCGGCGTACACGTTCTTCGTGAACAAGGGGCTCACGCGCGTCCAGTCGGCCGCGATCGTCGGCAACTTGATCCAAGAGTCGAGCGTCAGCCCGACGATTCACGAGGGCGGCGGCGGGCCCGGCCGCGGCATCGCGCAGTGGTCTTCGGGAGGGCGCTGGAACGTGAGCTCGCACGACAACGTCGTGTGGTTCGCCGGCACGCACGGCGGCTCGGCGACGTCGCTCGGCGTGCAGCTCGACTTCATCTGGTACGAGCTCCAGACGTTCTCCGGGTACGGCCTGTCGCGCCTGCGCGCGTCGAGCACCATCTCGTCGGCGACCGTCGCATTTCAAAACGACTACGAAGTCTGCGGCGCGTGCAACCAGTCGGCGCGCATCCACTCGGCGCAGCAGGTGCTCAACGCCTTCGGCAGTGGCGCTGCCAGCAGCAGCAGCGGGGGCGGCAGCAGCGGAGGCAGCGGCAGCGTGAGCACACCCCCGCCCGAGACCGGGGCCGGCTGCTACTCGTCGACGCTCGGCCGCGAGGTCGAAGCGAACACGTGCGTGCAGAGCTCCGCGAACGACAAGTGGTACCAATGCGACGACGGCGCCTGGGTCGATCGCTTCGGCGATCGGACGGCCTGCAGCTCGACGCACCCGCTCTAAGCGGACGACGAGCGCGACCCGCGATCGGCGAATCGCACTGGCGGAGAGCGAGGGACCGCGTTGCGTCCGGTCACCGTTGCCTCCGCGCCCGTGGCGGCGCAAGGTAGGCCCTATGAAGCTCCGGGTGAACGGCGCGGTGCGCGAAGTCGAGGCGGACGGAGACATGCCCCTCCTCTGGGTGCTGCGTGACGTGCTCGGCCTGCCCGGAACCAAATATGGTTGCGGCGTAGCCCAGTGCGGCGCGTGTACGGTTCACCTCGACGGCAAGCCGGTGCGCGCGTGCGTCACGCCGGTGAAGAACGTCGGCGATCGCAGCGTGACGACGATCGAGGGGCTCTCGACGGACGGCTCGCACCCCGTGCAGCGCGCCTGGAGCGAGGCCGACGTCGTGCAGTGCGGCTACTGCCAATCCGGGCAGATCATGTCGGCGGTCGCGCTGCTCGACGCCAAGCCCGATCCCGACGACGCGGACATCGACGCCGCGCTCTCCGGGAACGTGTGCCGCTGCGGCACGTACGTCCGCGTGCGCGAGGCCATCCACCTCGCGTCGCGCCTGAAGCGAGGTGCGCGATGAGCACCGTCTCGCGCCGCGAGCTGTTCGAGCTGGGCGGAGGTCTCGCCATCGCCTTCGCGGTCCCGGTCGGACCCAAGGTCGCGCGCGCGGCCGAGCCTCCTGCGGGTGCGCCTGCCGCGAAGGCGCCGGCGCTCCCGCCGGCCAACGCGTTCGTGCGCATCGGCGCCGACGACTCCGTCACCGTCGTGCTCGCGCACTCCGAGATGGGCCAGGGCATCTGGACCGGCCTCGCGATGCTCATCGCCGAGGAGCTCGACTGCGACTGGTCGAAGGTCCGCTCCGAGCACGCGCCCGCGGCGGCCGTCTACGCGGTCCCCCGTGTGGGCATGCAAATGACCGGCGGCTCCTCGTCCACCCGCGGCGAGTTCGACCGGTACCGCACCGTGGGCGCGATCGCCAAGGACATGCTCCTTCGTGCCGCCGCGGCGCGCTGGAAGACGACCCCCGACAAGCTCACCGCCAAGGGCGGCGTCATCACGCTGGGCGCGCAGAAGCTCACGTACGGCCAAGTCGCCGACGACGCGATGAAGCTCCCGCAGCCCACGAAGGTGACGCTCAAGGATCCGAAGGACTGGAAGATCATCGGAACGAGCGTCCGGCGCATCGACAGCCCGGAGAAGATCACCGGCCAGGCCGTCTTCGGGATGGACATCCAGTTTCCGGGGCTCCGCACCGCCGTCGTCGCGCGCCCGCCGGCGTTCGGGGCCAAGCTCCTCTCCGTCGACGACACGGCGGCGCTCGCCGTCCCCGGCGTGGAAAAGGTCGTGCGCACGCTCGATGGCGTGGCGGTCGTGGCGAAGCATTTCTGGGCGGCGAAACAAGGCCGCGACGCGCTCAAGCTCGAATGGCAGGAGCCCCAGGGAGGCGGCGTCGACACGACGGCTCTCCTCGAGCAGTTCCGTGCGCAAGCGAAGGCGCCCGGCGCCATCGCGCACGAGAAGGGCCAGGTCGACCCCGCGCTCGCCGGCGCCAAGACGAAGCTCGAGGCCGAGTACGACGTCCCGTACCTCGCGCATGCTCCGATGGAGCCGCTCAACTGCGCCGTCAAGATCGAAGGCGGAAAGTGCGAGATCTGGACGGGCACGCAGTTCCAGTCGATGGACCAGGGGGCGGCGGCAAGGATCCTCGGCATCAAGCCGCAGGACGTCTCGATCCACACGACGTTCCTCGGCGGGGGCTTCGGCCGCCGCGCGACGCCCGCCTCCGACTTCGTGTCCGAGGCGGTCGTGGTCGCCAAGGCCGCGGGCGTGCCCGTCAAGACGGTGTGGACCCGCGAGGACGACATCCGCGGCGGCTACTACCGCCCCGCGTTCGTGCACCGCGTGCGTGCGGCGCTCGGCTCCGGCGGCGAGCCGGTCGCGTGGGACCACGTCGTGGTCGGCCAGTCGATCGCGGCCGGAACGCCGTTCGAAGGGTTCATGGTCAAGAACGGCGTCGATGGCACCTCGGTCGAGGGCCTCGCCGACTCGCCGTACCTCGCGAAGACGCCGGCGATGCGGGTGTCGCTCCACTCGCCGAGGACCGCGATCCCTGTCCTCTGGTGGCGATCGGTCGGCAACACGCACACCGCGTTCGCCATGGAGTCGATGATCGACGAGCTCGCGAACCTCGCCGGCAAGGACCCGCTCGCGTACCGCCTCGCGCTCCTCGGCGAGGGCTCGCGCCACGGCGTCGCTCTCAAGCTGGCCGCCGACAAGGCCGGTTGGGGCACCGCTCCGCCTGCCGGCCGCGCGCGCGGGCTCGCCGTGCACGCGTCGTTCGGCAGCATCATCGCCGAGGTCGCCGAGGTGTCGATCGACAAGGGAACCATCCGCGTCCACGCCGTGAC
>JAYVXL010000837.1:0-3333 GCA_043785185.1 Myxococcales bacterium | reverse complement strand
CGTCCTTGAGCCACCCGTGGAGGTTGTTCGCCATGAATTGGAGATCCTTCTTCTCGAGCGTCGTGCGCAGCGTCTTCACGTGGGTGGTCGCGTCCTCGGTGAACGTCGGCTGGCCGAGCGCGTACAAGAGGAGCGACTCGTCGAGCTCCGTCTTCAGGAGCGGAAGCTCGAGCGGCGGCGTCGGCGAGAGGAGCGGGTGCGCCCCCGGACGCGACGCGACGACGTTGACGAAGATGTGGTGCCCGCCCGGCACCGCCACGGGCGGCGTCGCTCCGGTGAACCGGTTCTCGAGCTCGAAGAGGGGGAAGAAGCACACGAAGACGCGCCGAACGTGCGGCTTGTCGTGCGACCGCCCGGCGGGCGCTGCGGGCGGGTCCATCTCGATGACGAACTGCTTGGTGAAGATGTTCGCGTCCTGGCAGAGCGACTGGATGGAGCTGAAGACGACGGAATGCCCCATCGCGTTATTGTCGGCGGCCGTCAGGCGCACCATGAATTTGATGCGAATCATGAGGAGGCCGTCGAAAATCTTCGCGGCCGGTGCGGCCGAGCCGATATCGGCCACCGCCTTCTTGTACATGCGCTCGACCACGGCCTCGTCTTTGCCCATGCGGTAGAGGGACGCTTCGCACCGGTTCGAGCTGGGCAGCACGAAGCCGGGGAAGATCGCCTTATACGGGTCGGGGTTGCCGGGGAGCACCTCGCAGAACGGCCGCTCGTACACCATGGGGCCGCCCGTCGCCGGCGCGAGGTTGACGGGGAAATAGGGCTTCGCGTCGACCATCTTCGCAAACTCGGCCCGATCGGTGACGCTGGTCGCGTAGCCCCAGTAGTGGCGGAGGCGCGGCTTGTTGTTGCTGTTCATCACGGACGGCCCGTCGGTGCCGAACGGGCGCGTGGGGGCGTCGTCGACCGCGTACTGGTCCCACCCCGCGAACTTGCGGCCGATCGTCGGGTGGCTTTCGATGTAGTCGTCGGGCCAGCCGAGGACGTGGCCCATCTCGTGGGCGAGCGTGAAGCGGTTGGTCCCGTCGTCCTGCCCCGTCTCCGCGTCGGCCGGCGGCGCCCAGATCGGGCCGATGTCCCCCTTGAACATCGTGACGGTGTGCGTGCTGCAGTTGGCGCCGGCGCGCGCCAGCGGGTCGGCCGACTGGGTGTAGACGATCTTCATCGCGTTGGTGAAGGTCTTCGGGACCTCCGCGAAGAAATGGCGGACGCGCACGACCCGCGCGTTCGCGGTGATCGCGCCGTCGGGGGCCAGCACGATCTCCGCGGGCTTTCGGTTCGCGGGCGGCTGGTTCGGATGCGCGGGGTGCGTCTGATCCCAGCGCTCGGCGGCGGCGTTCAGGAAGGGGACCGCGTCCTCGCCGGCCGCGCCGATGTGGTTGTCGAAGAAGATCGGCACCCACGACAGGAGGTGCACGAGCTTCACGTCCGTCCCACCGACCTGGTGCTTCACGTCGTCGGACACGTCGATGACGTGTTGCAGCGAGCGACCCTTCACCTGCGTGAGGAAGTCCGGCATCGTCGGGTTTCCGGCGAGGAAATCGGCCATGCGGTGCTGGTCGTCGAAGTCGTTGGCGATCGCCGCGAGCGCGCCGACGCCCTCCGTCTTGCCGAACGCCGCGCCGGCCGACGCCTGGATGCGCTTCTCGCGGAGCGAATAGACGACCCCCTCGTGGAAGACGATCCGCGTGACGCGCTCGACGCCCTCGCCGCCGAGGATGACGGCGTCCTCCGCGGGCAGGTAGTTCCGCGCGAGCTTCGTCTTCCAGAAGTGCGGCCGCTTGGGATCGGGCTCGCGGATGTGCAGCAGGTGATCGAGGAGCGTGACGCGGGCGTCCTTCTTCAGCTTGAGCGGGTCGAAGGCGCCGGCGGCGAGGAGCGCGTCGTCCAGGTGGAACTGGAGCGGCTCCTTCTTCGTCGTCGCCTCGGTGCGCATCGCCGAGAACTCTTTTCGCTGCGGAAATCCCTTCCCGTCCTCCTTCGTCCACGCCTGCATTCCCTTGGAGTGCCACTCGCGCGGCAAGACGTACCGCTCCTCGCGCTTGACGCTCGGATCGTTCGAGACGCTCTGGACCTTGTCCTTCGCCGCGGTCTTCGAAAAATCGATGATGCCGTGCTGAGTCGAGCCGGAGGTGCCGGTGAAGAAGAAATAGTCGAACTTCGACTTGGCGAGGTTGGCCTTCGTGCGCTCGTGGAGGAGGTAGACGGTGCCGTCGTCGTCGAGCGCGGTGCCGCCGGCGACGCGGCTATCGGCGCCGGTCGCCGGGCCGCTGAGCGCGCGCGTTCCGATCGCCTGAACGACGAGCCCCGGCGGCACCGGCTTTCGCTGCTTCGCTTTGAGGTCGTAGTACGCGTAGCGCACGAACGAGCGGAAGAGGCCGTGGTCGACCTGGACGACCCACGGCTTGGTCGGCTCGCCGTACGCGGTGAGCTCCTTGTCGTCGTAGACGAGGAGGCCCGACGTCCCGAACTTCGTCTTCTTGGGGGATTCCTTGAAGCCGCCTTGCTTGGCCTTCATGAAGCTCGCCCACAGCGGCAGGCGCAGGAGCTTCCTCTTCTCGACGAGCGCCACGTCTTTGAAGTCCACCCACTCCATCTTCTCGAGATCGAGCCACGCGTCGCCGCGGCCGACGTCCGCCGTGGGGACGAACGCGCCCTTGGCGTCTTTGGTAAGCGGTCGCCAGCCGAGGGCCCAGGTGCTCCCCGCGACCTCCTCTTTTGCGTCGAGCGTGAAGTTGATCCATGAGACGCCGTCGGTCTGGCTCGGCTCGCCGAGCACCGGCGGCACGCTGCGGTCGCTCACGCAAAAGAGGTAGAGCTGGTGGACCGGCAGCGGTTGATCGCTCTCCTTGATGGGGTGAAAGAATTGCCCCTTCAAGATGAACCGCGCGCGGCCGAGCGGGACGACGTAGGCGCCCGGACCGGCGGGGCCGGACGCGCCCGTCGGCATGAACTTGTTCGGCGGCGGATCGCTCATGCCGAGCCTCCGTCCGCGTCGCCGCCCTCGGCGCTCGTGTCCTCGGCGGGGGCGTCCTTGTTGTCGAGCCAGTACTCGTTGAGGGTGCCCGAGTCGCCCATCTGCGCGTACTCCGCGGCCCTGGCGCGCTCCTGGAGCTCGGGGAGCTTCGCGAACTCGAACAGCTCGTACGGCTCGCCGTCGTCGTTGCAGACGACTTTGTAGGCGTGGACGAGCGGCAGGTGCTCGAAGAAGATCTCGACGCGCTCTTTGTCGTTCGCGCGGCCGTCTTTGGCGAGCTTCTTTTCCCGCTTGATCGTGCCGTCGTCGCTCTCGAGCACGTACGAGTGCGGGAGGTCGTCGGCCTCTTT
>JAYVXL010000836.1:0-3337 GCA_043785185.1 Myxococcales bacterium | reverse complement strand
GGAGCGCGCAGAATTTCTGATCGAAGCCACGGTTGGCCGACATCCCCGCTCGCCATGCCGTCACACACCCGCCGTGCCCTCGTCTGCGCTCGTCCCCTCGGCCTCGCCGCTCTCGCGGGCGGCGCGCTCCTCTTGGCCTGCAGCGCAGCCCCATCGCTGGGCACCCCCGACCCCGGCGCGACCTCGTCGTCGAGCGGCGCGTCGGGCACGTCGGGCGCCTCCGGCTCGTCGGGCACGTCCGGCGGCTCGAGCTCGGGCGGCTCGAGCTCGGGCGGCTCGAGCTCGGGTGGCTCGAGCTCGGGCGGCTCGAGCTCGGGCGGCTCGGGGAGCTCCGGCGCGATCGGCGACGGCGGTACGACGTCGAAGCTCACGACGGTGTTCACCGTCCTGATGGAGAACCACGACTACGCCGAAATCGTCGGCTCCGCGAACGCGCCGTACTTCAACTCGCTCATCGCGAAGTACGGCCTCGCGACGAACTACATGGACTCGATGGTCCACCCGTCACTCCCGAACTACCTCTATCTCATCAGCGGCGACACGCAGGGCGTCACGACGGACTTCGATCCGACCACCAACGGCTTCCCGAAGAACGCGCAGCACCTCGGCTCGCAGCTCATCGCGAAGAGCGTCCCGTGGCGTTCGTACCAAGAGTCGATGGGGACCGCGTGCAAGCTCACGGTGAGCGGCAATTACGCGCCGAAGCACAATCCCTTCCTCTACTTCACGGACATCCAGAGCGGGCCGTGCGCGGCGACCAACGTCGACTACTCGCAGCTCGCGGCGGACCTCACCGCGAACGCGAACCACTACTACTTCATCACGCCAAACCAGGTCGACGACGGCCACAACGGCACCCCGGGCCCCGCGCTCAAGGTGTCGGACACCTGGGCGCAGACGGAGATCGGCAAGATCATGGCCTCGCCGGCGTACCTGAACGGCGGCGTCATCTTCATCACGTGGGACGAGGCCGAGGGCCGCAACGGCGACTCGAGGGATCAAGTCCCGATGATCGTGGTGAGCGAGCAGATCAAGTCGCCCGGCTTCAAGTCGAACAAGGCGTACTCGCACAAGAGCTACCTCGCGACCGTCGAGGACATCCTCGGCCTCGGGCGGCTCGCGACGACGACGAACGAGCCGAACATGATGGAGTTCTTCAAGTAGGCGCGGCAGCAGTAGAGGCGGTGCGTTCATGAAGTCCGTCATTTTTGCCGCGGCCCTTGCGTTGGTCGCCGTGGCCTGCAGCGCTGCGCCGGGGCCCGCGACGGACACCGGCGCGAGCGGGAGCTCCTCGGGCGGCGGCGCGTCGTCCAGCGGAGGGTCGTCGAGCGGAGGGTCATCGAGCGGCGCGAGCGGGAGCGGTGGCCGGTCGTCGAGCGGCGACGGCGGGTCGTCGAGCGGCGCATCGTCGAGCGGCGCGAGCGGGAGCGGCGGCCGCGACGGCGGCAGCACGTCGAGCAGCGGCGGGTCGAGCAGTGGCGGGTCGAGCGGCGGTCCGATCACCTGCCCCGGTCCCGGCAACTACAAGAAAAACGGCGGCGCGTGCGGGAGCGAGCGCTGGGACATCAAGGTCGGGATGGATCAAGGCGCCGCCCACGTGAGCCTCGCCCCTCAGACGACCACGATCGCCGCGCTCGTCGCCGTTCCCCCGAACGGCGGCGGCGCAGTTCGCTCCTCGCCGTACGAGACGACGCTGTGGGAGTTGAAAGACGTCACGCTCTCGATGATCAAGCTCGAGACCGACAGCGACTACCACATCGTGCTCAGCGACGGCCCGCACACGATGATCGTCGAGGTCCCGTACCCCCCGTGCGGTACGAGCAGCGCGTGGGCGTGCTTCCTCTCTCGCGCGCGCTCCGAGGTCGACGCGCAGCTGAGCGTCAGCTCCTCGCCGCAATATCCCGCGCAGACGGTGACGGTGCGCGGCGTCGGCTTCTTCGATGTCTCACACGGCCAGACCGGCGTCGCGCCGAACGCGATCGAGCTCCACGCCGTGCTCGAGATCTGCTTCGGCAAGGGCTGCACGCCGAGCTGAGCGCCGTCACTCGCTCGCGTCGGCGGGCACGAACACCGCCGTGACCGTCTCGAGCTGGCCGGTATCGGCGTAGCCGAAGCCGTTCAGGTACACGCGCCCGTCGGGCATTTTCCCGGGGCGCGGCGCGACCGCGCCGTCCGCGTCGCGGATGCTCGACTCCCATCGCGCGAACGTCCACCCGGGCGCCGGCGAGGCTTCCATCGTCGGCGGCGCGAGCTCCTTGAAGCGCAGGAGCCGCGGCCCGCAGGCGCCCCGCGTCGCGCCGCCATCGGCGCTGCAGTCGAACGCGTCGACGAACGTCCTCACGCGCCCGCTCCCGACGATCGCGATCTGCGCGCGCCAGAAGTGCTCGCGCGCGGCGCTCCGTTCCTCCTCTTCCTCGGCCTCATCGCCGGGATCGCACGACGCGCAGCTGCGGCAGCCGCTCGCGAGGGCGGCGCAGGCGACGAGCGGGAGGAGCGCGGGGAGCGTGCGGCGCATGACGCGACATTCTAAGCCCGATATCGCTGGGCGGCCGTGTGGTGATGTCGGCGCCCATGTAGACATGCTCGGTACACTTAACGTCCGAATCCGGAACCGTCCGTCGTGAGCGGCGAAAGTGGCGACACACCTCACACCTAAATCGCGCGCGCCGCGCTTTCGCCTTTGCGTGCGCACCCGGAATTTCTTACAGGGATGGTCGTCGCGAGGCCGACCCCACGCGCGCTCGTTGCGCGCGGCGCTTTCGCGGCTCGTTGGTTCAACCCAACGGGCGAATTCTTGGCGAGGTGCGTCATCAGGCGCGCCGGCGTCGAGATCCGCCCGCCGTCTCGCAGGAGCTCCCATGAAGCGTTTCGCCAGCCGCATCGGTATCGTCTCGGTCTTCGCGTCGGTCGGTCTCCTCGGCGCGTTCGGCTCCGCCGGCTGCTCCAGCGGCGCGCCCGAGCCGTCGGGCTCGAACGCCGACGACTCGACGGCAGAGTCGCTCGAGACGAGCGACACCTTCGTGACCCCGCACTACATGCCCGTTCGCCGCGCCGGCGAGGCGGCCGCCAAGCCGCAAAACGCCGCGAGCCCGAACGACCTCACCTACCGCGGCGGCCCGCTCATCCAGAACGGCAAGATCCACACGGTGTTCTGGGGCAGCGGCATCGCGAACCAGGACAAGCTCGGTCAGTTCTACCAGTCCGTCGGCCAAAGCCCCTATGTGGACTGGCTCAGCGAGTACAGCACGAACGGGATGAACATCGGCCGCGCGAACTTCGGCCAGAAGGTCGTCGACACGTCGCCCAACGCGGTCCAGACCGGCACCGTCACGAACAA
>JAYVXL010000835.1:0-3344 GCA_043785185.1 Myxococcales bacterium | reverse complement strand
CGCGCATCACCGATGCGGGCGAGCGACCGGCGGCGACGCGTCACTTGTTCTTGGAGTACACCTGCGCGCCGACATTGCCCGAGCCCGAGCGCGCGACGATGTCGACCTTGTACTGCAAGCCCGGGATGATGGGGCACATGGGCTGGTTGCCCTTGCCGACGACCGGCATGTTGTTGTCGGTCGTGTCCTGCCCCGAGAGCATCATGTACAAGGGCGGCGCGAGCAGGTTGAGATCGACGTTCTTGATCTGCCCGGGCGGCGAGAAGCCGAGGATCGTGTAACACTTGCCTGCCGTCATCGGGACGAGGAAGGTCAAGTGGCCACCCTCCTGGAGCTGGCCCTTGGCGATCTGCCCTTCGGGCTGCATGCCCACGGCGTTCTTGGCCGCCGAGAGCTTGAGGCCGGCCTCGACCGGATCGTTCGGGATGGCGCCCGGCTGCTGGAGCAGCGCCTGGCCCGCGGCGGCGGCCTGGCCGAAGAGCGTGGCGAGCGCGTTCGGATCGGTCAGGTTGACGGTCCCGAGCGGACCTTGCTGCGCGGCGCTGCCCGTCGGCGCAGGCTGCCCGCCCGCCTGGGGCTGCGGGTAGCCGCCGGGCTGTCCGCCCGGCTGGGGCTGCGGGTAGCCGCCCGGCTGCTGCTGCGGATAGCCCGCGGGCTGTCCGCCCGGCTGCTGCTGCGGGTAGCCGCCGGCCTGCTGCGGGTAGCCGCCACCCTGCTGGGGGTAGCTGCCCGGCGGGTAGCCGCCCGGCGGGGGTTGGCCCATCGCGCCGGTGCCGCTCGTGTTCGTCGGGTTCTCAGCCGGCTTGTCCTTCGAGCCGCACGCAAGCGGCAAGAGGCAGGCGACGCCGAGCGCCGCGAACGAGCAATTTCGGACCAGGTCACGGTTCTTCATGAAGCCTCCAGAAAAGCACCGGTGGGTGCAAGGTGCGAACGAGCGAGCGCTACTTTACAAGAGGACAGCCCGGGGGTTGAAAAAAGGTTTCTGCGGCGGCGCGCGTCGATTTTGCCCTCGCCGCCCTCTCCTCCCTCTCCTCCCTCTCCTCCCTCTCCTAACGCGCCTCGGCGCTGCCCCTTACGCCGGACGCGCTCGGTGAGGTGGCGGCGCCCTTCGGCGCGCGGGACGCCGACACCGCGGTCTGCGCGATCTGCGCGCGGACGGCCTGGTTGGGGTGATGCACGACATACGGCACCGCCGCGCGCGCCTGGGCGCTCGCCTCGACCGCGCCGAGCAGCGGTAAGAGGAGCGCGAGGTACGGCCCCTCCGGCTCGCCGGCCTGCGCCGCGAGCTCGGCGCCGCGCGCGTCGGCGACCGCTACCCGCGTCAGCGAGTGCACGGTCTGCGCGGCCGCGAGCGCGCTCTCGTGCTCCGCGGCGGTCCACTCGTCGTCGCCGCGCTCGTGCGTCGCCGTCGGGCGCGCGCACGTGAGATCGCCCGCGGCCATGTGCGCGAGCTCCGTCGCGACGAGGTAGCTCGCGATCGCGTGGAACGCCTTGCTCTGCGCCGCCGCGACCGCCGGTGTCGTCGGCTCTCCGTAGAAGCCCGCCGGCGGCGTGAGGAGACGCTCGCCGGGCCGCTGCGCCTTCGCGAGCAGGCGCGCGTACGCCTCGAGCTTGCTCGAGCCCAGCGTGTCGTCCGTCGCCTTTGCACGGGCGACCGCGTCGGCGAGCGTGAGCATCGCGTCGCTGACGACGACCACGTAGTCGCCGTCGTCGTCGCACGCGGCGAGCGCGAGCGGCGCCTTCGGGTCCGGCGCGAACGCGACGTATGCGCCCACGAGCTTCTGCTGCGTCGCGGCGGGCAGCTTCAGTAGGGCGCGCCGCATCGCGTCGCTCGTCGCGGCGCGCGCAGACTGCAGCGTGAGGCTCGGGGCGGCGGGCGCGTCGGCGGCGGCCGTAGCCGGCGCAACGTGGACCGCCAGGGCGACCACTGCGGCGAGGGGAAGGGCGAGGGGGCGCGCATGCATGAGGTGGATCCTACGCGAAGCTACGCCCGTTCGACGTGGGGAGGCCGCCGGCGATTCACCCTCGCCGGGGCACTACTGGCGGACGAACTTGAACGGGATCGAGATCTGGCTGCTCGCGCCCGTGGCCGGAAACTGCCAGCCGCGGACGGCGCCCTCGATGCACTTGGCGATCGTCGGATCGTTGCCGTTCGCCGAGACGCTCTGCACCGCGCCGTTGCCGCCGATGGTCGCGTCGACCTTGACCTGAACCGTGCCGGTCTTGTCGGTCGCGATGCGCTCGAAGCACGTGCGCTTCACGCCGGACTGGTGCGACCGGACGACCGCTTCGATCTGATCGCTCGACAGCTGGCTGCCGCCGCCGCCGCCGCCGGCGCTGGGGCCGCCCGGGGTGGGGCCGGTGTTCGGACCGCCGCCGAGGAGCGCCGCGATCGCCGAGTTCGGGGGCGCGGGCGTCGCCGCGCCGCCAGGGTTCGCGGGCCTGCCGCCGCCGCCGCCCCCGTGCATGGCCGCGCTGCGGCCAGGTCCGGCGTCCGCGCCGTTCGCCGCGACAGGCCCCGTGGGATCAGGGGACGGCACGTCGTCCAGATTCAACGGCGGCGCGGCAGTGACGGCCGGAACCGCCGCCGACGGAACGACGATCGCTTGCGGCTGCGTCGGCGGGCGCGTGAGGACGATGATGGCGGCGGTGATGCCGAAGGCGCCGGCGAGGACGATCATCGCGATGGCGATCCATGGCGGGCTCTTCTTTTGCGCCTGCGCCTGCGCCAACATCGGCGGCGCGAGCGACGCGCTCGCGGGCGCGACGAGCGGCGACGGCATGGGGGCCGCCGGCGGCGCCATCGCCGACGGCGCCATCGCCGACGGCGGCATCGCGAACGGATCGCTGACGGCCATCGGCGCCACGGGCGCGTACGGGCTCGACACCGGCGGCGGCGGCTCGAGCCGCTCGGCGGTCGCGGGCGCGCCGACGCTGCCCCGCCCCGTGATGGGCACGACGTTGCTCCGCGCGGCCAGCGGCGCCGCGTTCGGCGGGCTCGGCGAGCTCGAGGTGCTCGACGTGCTCGACGTTATCGGGCGCGGGACGAACGGGCTCGCCGTGGCCGGGCGCGCGTGCGGCGGCGCCGGCGTGGGCCCGCGCACGGGCGGCGGCGGCGCGCTGATGCGCTGCACGTCGGGCGGCGGGGGTGTCGCGAGCGAGACGCGCTCGCCGGCGATCGCCTCGCGCACGACGGCGGCGAGCTCGCCGACCGCCTTGACGGGGCGCCACTCCTCGAGCCCCTCCTGCCACACGAGCGAGTCTTCGGTGACCGCGCCCGTCGCCGCCTTCCGGCGCAGCTCCGCCATGCGCACCGGGCCGACGGGCACGCCGTTGATCGCGAC
>JAYVXL010000834.1:0-3345 GCA_043785185.1 Myxococcales bacterium | reverse complement strand
CGACATCCCCTCGACCTACACGCACGCGCTCCTCGATGACATCGCCGTCAACTTGCCGCGCACGTCCGCGCCTCCGCCGGCGACGACGCGGCCCGGCTGCTGCGCCAACGCCGACTGGCTCACGCGCGCGCCGGTCAAGCCCGGGGGAAACGATCCGCCCCCGCCGCGCCCGACCGCGCCGCCCGCTGCGCAATCGTACGGCTACGGCGGCAACGGCAGCGCCAACGGCAACGGCGCCTCCCGCGCTTTCGCGAGCGCGGCGGCGCGCGTCATCGACGTGCACGGCTTCGCGCCCCTCGGCTTCACGCCGAAGGAAGCACCCTTCACGGCGCCGACCAAGACGTGGAACGAGGTCACCATCTTCTCGAAGTCCCGCATCGGCGGCTTCGCCTTCTTGAAGACGCACGGCATCGTGACCGAGCGCGGGTTCGACGCGTTCGACGTGCGCGTCAAAGGGCGCCTCGTGGTCCCGGGCGATCTGGCGCGCCGCACCGGGAAGGTCCCGTTCGTCGTCATCTGCATGGGCAACCACGGCGCCTTCGACTCCAGCGGCGAGATCCCGAGCTTCGAGGGGTACGACTACCTCCAGCAAGCGCTGGCGGCCTCCGGGTACGCCTCCATGAGCGTCGACACCAACCCCGCCAACGCCGTCGACGCGGGCATCCGCATGCGCGCCGATCTGATCCTCGCCACGATCCAGGAGCTGAAAGATCACGGTGAGGCCGCGGTGGTCGCGAAGATCGACTTCGACAACATGGCGCTCGTCGGGCACTCGCGGGGCGGCGACGCCGTCGTCTACGCGACGAAGCTGAACCGCCTCGCCGCGACCCCTCTCGGCATCAAAGCGGTCGTCAGCATCTCGCCGACCGACCTCTCGCGCGGATGCACGAGCGCCAGGAAGTCGAGCGTCAACGCCGCCGTCGACGCCGCCCATCCGCCCACGACGACGGCGCCCGTCGCCCTCCCAGTCGCCGTGCCGTTCTCGCTCACCGGCGCCGATCACGTGCGCTACTTCGTCATCTACGGCTCCCACGACGGCGACGTCTCGGGCGACGGCGACACCGTCTCGACCCCGGTGGGCGCCACCAGCGAGCGCGACGGCACCGGCTTCTCGCTGTACGACCGCGCCACGTGCGAAAAGAGCATGATTTTCCCGCGCGGGATCACGCACAACCGGTTCAACACGCACTGGAACAACTGCGTCGACTACGCCGATCCGAGCCACGCGTTCGTCATCAACAACTGCTCTACGCGGAACCCGGCCGAGCGCTTCAACGTCCGCATTTTCTCTGCGGCCCAGCACCGCGAGCTCGCGGTCTTCTACGTCGGCGCCTTCGTCGACTGCGTGCTCAAAGGCGACGTCGCGAAGGAAGAGATCATGCGCGGCAAGCGGGCTCTCCCGCCGCACACGATCGCGTTCCAATTCCTCCCCGCCAACCGCCTCGACGTCGCTCTCACCGGCGGCACGCCGCTCCAGGCGTTCACGGTCGTGCAATGCCCCCACGACGCCGCCGTCGTGCAAGCGGCTGCCGGCACGCGCCTCCGCGGCGCGCTCGGCCACGTCAACCTCGCCACGCAGCGCAAGACATCGCTGACCATGCGAATGGGTGCAAACTACACGGTGCCCGACGAGGCGACCATCGCCGGCGAGCACAAGCCCTCGTTCACCGTGCGCATCGTCTCGCCCGCCGGCACGTCGGTCGCCACCGATCGCGATCTGGAGCGGCTCGGCTCGCTCGACCCCGACAAGCCGTTCTTCCACCACATCTTGTCGGGGCCGTTCTTGAACGTGACGAAGCTCGCGCTCGACACCGTCGTCCTGCCGCTGTCCGCGTTCCGTCCGCCCATCGCTCTCACCGACGTCAACTCGATCGAGATCGAGATCGGCAGCGGCGGCACCACCCCCGTCTTCATCGACTCCGTCGCCTTCGTCTGAGGAGCAGCCATGACCGAAATTCGATCGCTTCGTGTGAATGCCTCGTTCGAAGTCCTGAGCGCGCCGCTGCATCCGATGTGGCCGGTCCGCGTGACTCTCCGCTTCGGGGAGGAGTTCGTGCAACGCTCGACGCCCCTCTCCGCGCGCGTCGGAGGCCAGCACCTCGAGGGCGCCGGCAAGACGCCCGGTGCGCCGGAAATCGTCGGGTATTTGCAGCGCGAGCCTCGTCAAGGTGAGGAGTTGGTCCTGCGCGACGGCTCGCGGGAGCTGCCCACCGGGATTCGGTACCGGGCCCCCTCCGCGGCCGTCGCCTCCGTCGACGCCCTCGGCGAGGAGGACCTGTACGCGCCGCCCGAAGGCGTGGAGGCGCGCTCGCAGGCATTCGAACGCGGCTCCGACGACGACACCTACGACGCGTACGCGCTCGACACGACGTGCACGATCCATGGCGCGACAATCACGTGCGGGACGTGCTCGGCCACCGAGCGGCGCGTGCGGGGAGCGCCGGGTCACCTCGTCGACGTGCCGGCTGCGCACGTATACGGTCACGCGGCGCATCACCAGCTCACCGACGCCGCCAGCGCCGCGCTCGTCCGCATGCGGGAAGCCGCCATCGCCGCCGGGACGATCTCGGCGACCGACGACTACCTGAAGCTCGTGTCCGGCCACCGCGACTACGCGACGCAGACGGGGATCTGGAAGGAGCGCTTGCGCCAGGTCTTCGCGTCGTTCGGATGTACGAACTGGACGGCGCTCGCCGCCGTCGTCGACACGACGAACGCCGCGCTCGCCGCCAACGCGCCGCCGTTTCCCACGAACGCGTGGCGGGATCGCTTTCGAAGCGACCTCTCGGCGGCGGGAGTCTCCCCGCTGGGCTGCGATCCGGCAAGGATGCGCACGGCGGCGGCGGCCGAGCACCAGACCGTGTCGGCGACCGGCGCGATCGACGTCGTGGATCTCGCCGTCCGCATCGGCCGCCAGACCGTCGCGCCGCCGGGGGCGAGCCCGCATCACACGGGGCGCGCCGCAGATCTGTTCCTCGGCCACGCGGCCAACGCCGGTCCCGTGAGCTCGAGCTCCGCCAACGTCACGTGGCAGCGGGCGCGTCCGTGGTTTCAGTGGCTCGTGTGCAACGCCTCGCGTTTTGGATTTTTCCCGTACAACCGCGAGCCATGGCACTGGGAGCACAACCAGCCGGACGCCTGACGCGAGCTAATTCCGCAATCCGAACGCGCAAGGGTGAGCACAGGTACTCGCGCCATTCTCGCGAGCTTTGGGGGGACCATGACTGACGAGCGACCAGAAACTGTGGACCTAAGCTCGGATCAGGGGCGAAACGACGCGATCCCGTAGTCGAGCAGGGCTCCGCTCGACGGGTCGGCCTGCACGACGACGTAGAGCATGTCGAG
>JAYVXL010000833.1:0-10796 GCA_043785185.1 Myxococcales bacterium | reverse complement strand
CGCCTCGCGCGGTCCATCGCGCCAGGTTTCCCTGGCGGAGAGGGGCCGCGGTTGGCCTCACAGGCTGGCCTAGGTCTCCATTCCACCGCCCTCCCGCGAAGGCGGACGGTTTGCGCGAAGACCAGGGTGCTTTCCACCGATTGTCCCGAGCGCGTGCGGGGGTCGCCCCCTTTGCGTGCTCGCTCGGTCTCTCCGTCACGCCGCCCCTGAGGGGCATTGCGATCGTGAGACCAGCGCCTTTGTCACTGCATTCCAAGCGCCTCGCCCTGACGAGCCAAGCGTCCTGGAGCAGCCCGGTAGTTACTCGAAGGACCTCTCGGCCTTTTCGAGCACCTGCCGCAGCGCCCTCTCGGTTTCTGCGTTGCGTACTCGCTCGCGGATTGATGTGCCGCGAACTTCTGAAGCAATAGATATCGAAACCAACCCGGCCCCACAACAGAAAAATCACGACTCAATCACTTTTATTGTCCACAGGTTACCCACTGACCTTCTCCACAGGCTTTCCCCCGAAATCGACGATCCGGCCTGTTTTTCGTGGTCTTCGGGGCTCAAGCGAGCTCGGATTTTGTCCCAAACCAAACTGATTGGCGCCATTGACGTCGCGAACCGTCGCGAACAATCATGTTTGAACATGACATTGATTTGCCGATTGAATGGTGCGCGCGGTGAGCGCGCTAAGCCTGCTCCTCCCTCGGAAATTCAGCCGCCGTTGGTGTGAGGGGCGCGCGTCCGACAAAACCGGAAACGTCGCGTCGTCGCGGTGTCCGGAAGGAGGGGTGGGTGGGGAGGCGTGTATCGGCGAAGTTGAGCGTGCGTGACGGGAAGGTGAAATGGAGGAAGGGGGCGCCACCGCCGGCCGCGCGCGGCGCGTATCCTGCGCGGAGCCATGGCCAAGATCGTCCTCTGCGCGGCGCTGCTCGATTTCGATCCGACCGAGGTCGCGATCCCGTGGCGCGTCTTGACGGAGGCCGGCCACGAGGTCGCGTTCGCGACGACGACGGGCGCGCGCGCGGAGGCCGACGCGATGATGCTCACCGGCGAAGGGCTCGATCCGTGGGCCATCGTGCCGGGGCTCGCGCGCGCGCGCGTCGTGGGCCGCATCCTCGGCGCGGACGCGGGCGCGCGCGCGGCGTACGCGCGGCTGGAGACCGACGCGCGCTTCGCCGCGCCCGCGCGCTTCGCGGAGCTGCGCGTGGCCGACTGGGACGGGCTCGTCCTGCCGGGCGGCCACCGCGCGCGCGGCATCCGCCCGTACCTCGAGGACCTCGAGCTGCGGCGCTTCGTGTCGGCGATGTTCGCCGCGGGCAAGCCCGTCGGCGCCATCTGTCACGGCGTGGTCGTCGCGGCGCGGGCGACGTCGGCGACGACGGGGCGCTCGGTGCTCTACGGCAAGAAGACGACGTCGCTCACCTGGGCGCAGGAGCGCCTCGCGACGCGCATCGCGCGGATCACGCGGTTCTGGGACCCGACGTACTACCGCACCTACCTCGAAGAGCCGGGCGAGCCGAGCGGACACCGCAGCGTGCAGGCCGAGGTGACGCGCGCGCTCGCGTCGCCGGACGACTACCAGGACGTCGCGCCGGGTGATCCCGACTTCGCGCGCAAGACGAGCGGGCGCTTCCGCGACACGCCCGACGACGCGCGACCGGCCTTCGTCGTGCGTGACGGCGCCTACGTCTCCGCGCGGTGGCCCGGCGACGCGCACACGTTCGCGGCGACGTTCGACGCCGTCCTCCGCGCGCGCTGATTCAGACGTGGTGCCGGGCAGCCTCGAGGCCGCGCGCGGAGACGTCGGTGCGCCAGCGGAAGCGATCGAGCGTGCGGCCGCCGAGCGCGTCGGCGATCCAGCCGCCGACGAGCGGCGCGAACTTGAAGGCGTGCCCCGACCCGCCCGCCGCGACGACGAGGTTCGCGCGCGTGGGGTGCCGATCGATCCAGAAGTGCTCGTCCTTCGTGTCGCAGTAAATGCAGACGCGCGTGCCGGCGAGCTCGGCGTGCTCGAGCGCCGGGAACGTCTCCTTCAGGAAGGCCCGCAGGCTGGGCTCGTGATCCGGAAGGAGCGCGCGCGGTCCGTCGGGGTCGCACGCGAAGCCGGGGCCGTGGTTGGCGATTTTGACGAGGCCCTCGGCCGTCGCCGGGAAGCCGTAAAAGCCCGTGCGCGCGATGTCGGCGCCGAACGTCGGGAAGCGCACCGGATCGAAGAGGCGCGGGTCCGGCGAGCGCAGGTGGAAGACCGGCTGCGCCGTCGCGAAGAGGTGGCCGGCGAGCTCGGGGAGGAGCTTCGGCGTCCACGCGCCCGCGCAGAGGACGACGGCGTCGGCCTCGAGGTGCGCGCCGTCCGCGGCTTCGACGCCGCGCTCGAGAACGCGCGCGGCGCGGAACCCCTCGATGACGCGAACGCCCGCGCGCGTCGCCTCGTTCGCGAGGCGCGCGACGACGCGCCCGCTCTCGGCGAAGCCGCCGACGCGGTTGAAGTAGCCGTCGATGTACGCGCCGGTGCTCCACGCCGGGAAGCGCGCGGTGAGCGAGCGCGCGTCGAGGCGCTCGGGCAAATGACCGCGTTCGATCAAGACCTCGAACGAATCGTGCTCGAAGCCGCCGCGCGTCATCTCGTCCCGCGCGACGTAGAGGACGCCGGTCTCGTGGAAGAGCGACTGCCCGTTCTCCGCGACCCACGCGCGGTCCCAGGCGCGCCAGCCCTCGAGCGCCTCCTCCATCATCCCCGCGTAGACGCGGTCGGCGCCGTAGTCCATGCGGACGGCCTTGCTGATGTCGTTCGACTCGGCGTCCGGGTGGGGGATCGGTCCGGGATCGGTGAGGGTGACGTCGTCGCCGCGACGGCGCAGCTCGAGGGCGGCGCAGACGCCGAAGATTCCCGCGCCGCAAACGATCACCGACGCCATCTCCGGAGGCTACAGGATCGCGGGTGGCCGCGGGCGCTTCGTGTACGATGAAGGGCCGTGGGGGGCCACCTCGTCATCGCCGATCGCTTCGAGATCGAGCACCTCGTCGGCACCGGCGGGATGGGCGAGGTCTTCCGCGCGAAGGACCGCCTGACGGGAGGACCGGTCGCGATCAAGCTGCTCCACCCGGGGATGACGCGCGATCAAGAGCGCTTCCGGCGGGAGGCGCAGCTGCTCGCGGAGCTCTCGCACCCGCGCGTCGTTCGCTACGTCGCGCACGGCATCGCGGCGAGCGGGCGGCCGTATCTCGCGATGGAGTGGCTCGACGGCCTCGACCTGTCCGATCGCCTCATGCACGAGGGGTTCACGCTCGACGAGGCGGTGACGCTCGCGCGCCGCGCCGCGGAGGCGCTCGGCGCCTTGCACGAGCGCGGCATCGTTCATCGCGACATCAAGCCGTCGAACCTGTTCCTCGTGGGGCAGGACTTGAACAGCCTGAAGCTCCTCGACCTCGGCATCGCGCGCCTCGCCACCGCCACGCGCCCGGCGACGCGCAGCGGCGTGATGGTGGGGACGCCCGGGTACATGTCGCCCGAGCAGGCGCGCGGCGCCCGAGAGATCGACGCGCGGGCGGACGTGTTCTCGCTCGGCTGCGTCCTGTTCGAGTGCGTCGCCGGGCGCCCCGCCTTCGTCGGCGACAACGCCGCCGCGCTCCTCGCCAAGATCCTCCTCGAAGAGTCGCCGCGCATCCTCGACTACCGCAAGGACGCGCCGCCGGAGCTCGACGAGCTCGTCTCGCGGATGCTCTCGAAGCACGCCGGCGCGCGCCCCGCCGATGGGCACGCCGTCGCGCGCGAGCTGGCGCAGATCGCGCGCGGCGGGCTGGATTCGCAGCGGCGGAGCAGCGTCCGCGCGCTGCGCGCGATCACCGGCGGTGAGCGGCGCCTCGTGAGCGTCGTCATGGCGTCGAGCCTCCTCACGCCCATCGAGCCGTCGACGGAGACACTCTCGGGCGACACCTCCGTGGCGTCCCTCGACATGCGCAGCGTCGTCGCGCCGTTCGCCGCGCAGCTCGAGAGCCTCGCCGACGGCTCGGTCATCGTCGCCGTGTCCGGCAAGGGCAGCGCGACCGATCAGGCGGCCCACGCGGCGCGCTGCGCGCTCGCCATCCGCGCGCACATGCCGGAGGCGCATATGGTCCTGGCGACGGGCCTCGCGACGGTGACCGACCGAACGCTCTTCGGCGACGTCCTCGACCGCGCCGCCGCCATGCTCACCGAGGCGCGCCGCGCCTTCGCCGAGGTGGGCCCCGACGGCACCTACCGCACCGCGCCCTTGCCCTTGCCGGTGCGGCTCGACGAGACGACGGCCGGGCTCCTCGACCTGCGCTTCGACGTCGAGGGCGACGAGCTCGGCCTCACGCTGCGTGGCCCGCGCGCCGAAGAGGGCCCGAAGCGCACGCTGCTCGGGCAAGCGACGCCGTTCGTCGGTCGCGACCGCGAGCTCGCGACCTTGCACGCGCTCGTCGAGGAGTGCATCTCCGAGCCGGTCGCCCGCGTCGTCCTCGTGACCTCGCCGCCGGGTGGCGGCAAATCGCGCCTCGTCCACGAGCTCCTCATGCAGGCGCGCGGCCTCCACCCCGAGGTCGAGATCTTGCTCGCGCGCGGCGATCCGATGAGCGAGGGCTCGCCGTTCCACATGCTCGCGCAAGGCATTCGGCGCGCGTGCGGCACGACGCCGGGCGAGCCGCTCGCCCTACGCCGCCAAAAGCTCCGCGCGCGCGTCGCGCGGCACCTCGAGGGGGACGACCTGGCGCGCGTCACCGAGTTCGTCGGCGAGCTCGTCGGGACACCGTTCCCGGGCGACGCGAGCGTGCAGCTCCGCGCCGCGCGCCAGGACGCGATGCTGATGGGCGATCAGATGCGGCGCGCGTGGGAGGACTGGATCAGCGCCGAGTGCTTGGCGCAGCCGGTCGTCTTGGTGCTCGAAGACTTGCAGTGGGGCGATCTCCCGAGCGTGAAGCTCGTCGACGCCGCGCTCCGCAACTTGGCCGACCTGCCGCTGCTCGTCGTCGCCGTCGCGCGGTCGGAGGTGCACGAGACCTTCCCGGGTCTGTGGTCCGAGCGCGGCCTCGAGGAGGTGCGCCTCGGTCCGCTCGTGAAGAGCGCGAGCGATCGGCTCGTGCGGCAGGTGCTCCCGAGCGCGTCGCACGAGGAGGTGGCGCGCCTCGTCGAGCGCGCCGCCGGCAACGCGTTCTACCTCGAGGAGCTCATTCGCGCGTTCGCCGAGGGCCGCGGCGCCGAGCTGCCCGAGACGGTGCTCGCGATGGTGGAGGCGCGCCTCGAGCGGATGGAACCGGAGGCGCGGCGCATCCTTCGCGCGGGCAGCGTCTTCGGTCAGGTGTTCTGGCGCGGGGGCGCTGCGGCGCTCCTCGGCGCGCAGATGCGCGGCGCCGAGGTCGACGAGTGGCTCGGCGCGCTCGTCGGGCGCGAGATCCTGCTGCAGCGGCGCCGCTCGAAATTCCCCGCCGAGCCGGAGTACGCGTTCCGCCACGCGCTCGTCCGCGAGGCCGCGTACGCGATGCTGACGAGCGACGACCGCGCGCTCGGTCACAAGCTCGCGGGCGAGTGGCTGGAGGAGGCCGGCGAGGCGGACGCCGTCGTGCTCGCGGAGCACTTCGACCGGGGCGCCGTGCCGGCGCACGCGGTCCAGTGGTACCGGCGCGCGGCCGAGCAGGCGCTCGAGGGCAACGACTTCGACGCGACGACGCGCCGCGCGGAGGCCGCGCTCGCCGCCGGCGCCGCCGGGCAGGAGCGCGGGTGGCTGCGCCTCTTGCAGGCGAGCGCCGCCGACTGGAACGGCGACACCCTCGGCGCGCTGCGCTGCGCCGAGGAGGCGCTGAAGGAGCTTCAGCCCGGCACCGGCGACTGGTACCTCGCGGCCGGCGAGGTCGCGCTGGCGAGTCGCAAGCTCGGCGAGCTCGGGCGCGTCCACGCGATCGCGCGCGCGGTGCGCGCGTTCGACGAGCAGGCCCTCGCGCCGGCGGCGCGCATCATCGGCACGGCGCGGGTCACCGGCGCGCTCTACCTCTCCGGCGGCTTCGCCGAGGGCAACGCGATGTTGGGCGTGCTCGAGGCGACGGGCGCGGCGCACGCGCCCCAGGAGCCGGCCGTCGCCGCGTGGATCCACTTCGCGCGCGGCGCGCGGGCGCTCTGGAGCGCCGTCGTCGAGGAGGACCTGGTCTCGACCCTCGCGGCCATCACCGAGTTCGCGCGCGCCGGCGACCTCCGCAACATGTGCATGAACCAGGTGACCGCCGGCTTCACGCTGTCGTCGATCGGCCAGCTCGAGGAGGCCGAGCGGATGCTCCGCGAGGCGCTCGACGCGGCCGACCGCATGGGGCTGCGCGCGACGAGCCTGCTCGCGCGACAGAACCTCGGCACGACGCTCGCGCGCCTCGGCCGGCTCGACGAGGCGCTGCGCGTCGAGCGCGAGGCGAAGGAGGGCTACCGCACGCAGGGCGACGTCGTGTGGGAGGCGATTTCGCGCGTGTACCTCGGCCTCCTCTTGCGCCTGAAGGGCGATCTTCCGGGCGCCGACGCCGAGGTGCGTGGCGCGCTCGAGGCCATCCGCTTCGTTCCGCCCATCTACGCGGCGGCGAAGGGCGCGCACGCGCTCGTCCTGCTCGACGTGCCCGACCCCGAGGGCGCGCGCGCCGCCGCGGAGGAGGGGATGCGCACGCTCCAGGGCGCCGGCGGCGTGCTCGAGGGCGAGTCGATGCTCCGGCTCGTCTACGCCGAGGCCCTCTGGGCGACCGGCGACAAGGACGCCGCGCGCGTCGCCATCGCCGACGCGCGCGACCGCCTCGTCGCCCGCGCCGACGCCATCCGGAACAAGGCGTGGCGCAAGACGTTCCTCGAGCGCGTGCGGGAGAACGTGCGCACGCTCGCGCGCGCCGGCGAGTGGCTCAGGTAGTCGGCGCGCGGGTCACGGCGCCTCGGCGCAGCACCGCACGCCCTGCTGATAGAACACGTGCAGCTCGCCGTGCGCGCGCGTCGACGGCCGGCAGCGCGTGCGCACGGGCCCCCAGTAGCCGCCCTTGAGGATGCTCTGGCGGCCCGGCTGCGAGCTCTTGGTCCACTCGTCGACGTTGCCGGTCATGTCGTAGACGCCGAACACGCTCTTGCACGCCGCCCGCGCGCCGCTCGGCTGCCCCTGCCACAGCTTGTCGAGCTCGCGCATCATCGGATCGCCGTCGCGCTGCGCGAACGCCACCGGGTTGTACGGTCGCCACGTCGCGTCGATCACGCACGACGTCGTGTCACGCGTGTAGCCGTCGCCGTACGGGTAGGGGCGCGCCTCTTCGCCCTCGCACGCGAACGTCCACTCGTCCTCGGTGCATAGGCGCTTGCCGACGGATTTGCAGAGATCGCCGGCCTCGTTCCAGTTGATGAGGATGAGCGGGAACTCGCCCTTCCGGTTGGGGAACTCGAAGCGATCGATGCAGTAGTGCATCGCGCGCGTCGGGAAATTTTTGGACGCGGCGAGCCACTTGTCGCGGTCGAACTCGGCGCATCGCTCGGGGAAATCCCGGTTGATCCATTTGCTGCAGACGACTTTTTGCTGCTCGTCCATCAGGTTCGCGACCTTCATGTTGCCGTGGACGTCGATCATGCCGGCCGGGCACGCGCCGCGGTTGCCCTCCGCCGCGTCGGTCACGGCCGGGTCCTCGCCGGGCGGCGAGACGATCTGCCAGTGCTTGCCGAAGAGGTAGCGCCACTCGAAGCGCGTGGGCGCCAGCTGCGCCGCCTCGGCCCACGAGTCGCCGGCCGGAAACGCGAGCGCGAGCGCGATGGGCGCGGCGGCGACGGCGAGCGCGCGCGCGCGACCGCGAGGAAGGGCGGGCAAGGCGAGGAACGGCATGACGTCGCCTCACCGTAGGACGAGATCACGCCGCTCGCCAAGGGTGGGCGGCCGCGCCGGCGATGAACGCCATGACGAGCGGCAGGCGCGCGTCCTCGAGGGCGCGGTCCTCCACGACGAACCGGTGCATGCTCTCGCCGTCGAAGATGGCCAGCACCGTCTCCACGAGCGGCCCGAACGTTTGGCCCATGCGGGCGGCGAGATCCGGCAAGAGGTGCCGCGCGAGCGCCTCGATGCCGACGTAGTAGGCGCGCGCGGTTGGGGCGAGCGCGCGGCGCAGCGCGTCGTGGGTGCGCGCGGCGCAGGCGAGCTCGTACCAGGCCTGGTTCAAACGCGAGCGGCAGTGCGCGCGCACGAGGCGCAGCGCGAGCGGGAGCGGATCCGCGGCGCCCTCCTCGGCGGCGAACTCGCGCGTGAAGCTCGCCAGCGTCCTCCGCCCGACGTCCTCGCCCACGGCGACCATCAGCGCCTCGCGCGTCGGGAAGTGCCGGAAGAGCGCGCCCTGCGACACGCCGGCGCGCGCGCAGATCGCCTGCACGCTGGCCTCGGCGTAGCCGACCTCGATGAGCGTCTCGGCGCCCGCGTCGAGGAGCTTGCGGATGGTCCCAAGGCGGCGCTCCTCCTGCGTCCTTCGCGGCGGTGTTTTCTTCGCCGCCCTAGCGTCGCGCGTCGTCACGCCGCCTCCTCCGCTTCTGCTTTGCGCGCGCGCGCCGGGTGGGCCGAGGCGTGGGCCGCGGCGCCGGCCGGCGACTTCTGGCCCGCCGCGAGGAACTGCCCGAACGCCGGCTCCTTGCCGAGCGCCGCGTCGAACGCGCCGTCCTCGAACGCAACGCGCCCGTTGACGAGCACCGCGCTCACCGCGCCATCGCTCCGGTTCACCATGCGCATGAGCCCGCCGAAGCCCTCCATCGGCGCCTCGTGGTACGCCTCCAGGCGCGCGTCGAGCGCCGCCGGTTCGAGCACGACGACGTCCGCGCGATCGCCGACGCGCAGGTGCCCGGCGTCGACGCTCAGCCAGTCGGCGATCTCGCCCGTCAAGCGGTGCACCGCGCGTCCGAGCGGCATGATGGGCGCGCCGGCCAGCTCGGCGTCGCGCACCGCCTTCAGCATGCGCAGCGGCGCGCTGTAAAAGGCCATGTTCCGGATGTGCGCGCCCGAGTCGGCGAAGCCGATGAGCGCGCACGGTTGGCTCATCATCCACGCGAGCTCCTTCGGCCGGTGGTTGGCGATGAGCGTATGCCAGCGAAGCCTCTTGCCGTGAAGGACGACGAGGTCGAGGAACAAATCGACCGGATGAATGCCGCGCGCCTCCGCGATCTCGCCGAAGCTCTTGCCGACGAGGCTCGCGTCCGGGCACGCGTCGACGTGCGCGTCGAAAAAATCGCGGTGCCACACGCGCGGCGTCCAGCGCGTCTCGTAGTCCTTGCGGAAGCGGCGGCGGTACGCCTCGTCCTTCATCAGCGCGTTGCGCTCGATCTCGTCGGCCAAATGGAGCGCCGCGCGCCCGGCGCCGAACTCCTCGAAGACGACGAGGTCGATGCCGTCGGCGTAGACGTGGAACGGCACCGGCAGCGTCTGCCAGCGCAGATCGCTGCCGAAGACGCGGTTGCAGAAGCGCGTGACGTAGCCGATGACGCGGTGCAGGTGCGGGTTCGACTTGCCGTCGGCGAGCGTGAGGAGCGTGGTCTTCAGGGCCCGCCGGCCCAGCCACGTCGCGCTCGCGAGGATGAAGAGGAGGAAGTTCAGGACGGTGACGAGGTTCGGCGCCGACTGCAGGACGCGCCCCCGCGCGCGGAGGACTTCGTTCATCCGCCGGTACTCGCTCCAGGTCGCGTACGTCGACGGAAGCGCGGCGGAGCGGTAGCGATCGCCGTCGAGCTTGTCCCACGGGTTCGTCATCGTGGACAGCCCCAAAAAGCCGTGATCGAGCGCCTCGCCGAGCCAGCGCTCCATGGCGGAGAGCTCGGCCTCGCTCGGGCGGACCTTCGGATCGACGGCGCGGCCGAGGCCGAGCACGCGCGCGCGCACGTCGGAGTGGCCGAGGAACGCGTTGACGTTCGGACCGAGCGGCTGCTCCTTCAGGTAGGCCACGTACGCGCCGGGCGTCGTCCACGTCTTCTTCGCGCGGAGGAGCGGCAGCACCTGGGCGCGCGGGATCGCCTCCACGCGCGTGAAGAGATCGGAGCAGTCCTCGGCGTCCGCGAGGACAGCGCCGATCGAGCAGCTGCCGAGCGTCACCGTCGTCACGCCGTGGCGAATCGACTCGGAGAGCGACGGCGCGGCGAGGACCTCGGCGTCGTAGTGCGTGTGGCAGTCGAGGAAGCCGGGCGTGACCCACTTGCCGGTGGCGTCGATCACCTTCGCGCCGCCCGCGTCGAGCGGCGCCTCGCTGACGACGGCGACGCGGCCGTCCTTGATGCCGACGTGGCGCACCGCGCCGGCCGCGCCGGTGCCGTCGAAGACGAGACCGCCCGAGAGGATGACGTCGAAGCGCATGACACGAGCCTTACATAGAAAGAGAGTGCCCGCAATCTAACGTGCGGAGCACTTCGACGCGCGTTCTCCCGCGCGCGCGCTCGCGTGGCCTGTCGCACGCCGCGCACAGTGTCCCCGTCGAGCACCGCGCGGCGGCCTCGAAGACCGCGCGTCGTGGCCATTTTTCGAGGAGATCGCGAACGGCACACGGCTTGCGGGGCGCCACACATGCCTTCCGCGCGCCTTTCCTTGTTGCGTCTCAGCTGTCCGCGGGCGTGCGCGCGCGCCTTCATGCTGGCCGCGCGCGGAGCTCTGGGCGCGCCGTCCGACGCGTTGCCTCCGATGGTGCCGGACCTCGAAACGGAGGCCCACCCCGGAGCGACCGAGACGAGCTGGTACGGCTGGCAGCCGTTGCTCATCGACACCGTGTCGACGGCGCTCGGCGTCGGCGAGGGGCTGCTCCTCGTGAAGGCGTCCAGCGGCGATCCGTCGTTC
>JAYVXL010000832.1:0-3349 GCA_043785185.1 Myxococcales bacterium | reverse complement strand
GCGAGAGGACGCGATGGCGGAGCGCATCCTCGGGGGGTACGCGGCGCGCGAGGAGCGGCGCCGGAAAGAGAGCGTCGGTCAGGTGGTAGGTTTTGACGGACCCGTCGCGACCCGCGACGGCGATCTCGCCGGCGGAGAAGAGCGCCTCCAACATGCCTTTGGTGGCGGTGGCCTTGCCCCAGCCCCACGTGATCTCGGCGTCGCCCTTGGTCGCGAACGCCGACGCCGGCAGCGGCCCGTCGCGGCCGAGGCGCGCGAGCACGGCCGCGCGCAGGCGCGGGTGCTGGGCGAAGATGCCGCCGGGCGCCTCGTACCGCGCGCGCGCCGCGTCCCACGCCACGCGGTGCAGCGGCAGATCCGCCAGCGGCAGGACGTTGAGCGATTTGTTGAACGCCTCGAAGAGCACGCGCTCTTCCGGCGCGCCGTAGAGGAAGCGGTGCACCCACTCGGGCCGATGCCCGCGCACGCGCGCCGCGAGGACCAGATCGTGGTTCCGCGCGCCGGTCGAGGCGAGCGGGTCGAGCTGCAGCGAGCCGAAGCGCGCCGTCACCGCGAGCACCGACGACGGGCGCGCCGCGAGCGCGCGCGGCGGCGCGAGCAGGTGGCGCGCGACGAAGAACCGGCGCGCGTGCGCAGCGTCGAGGCGGAGCGGCTTGCCGGTCGGCACGGGGGCGTCATTGTGCCCGCCGCTCGGCGAATTGGGTACCCTGGCCGCGATGCCGTCCGCGCCGCCGCCCGAGCCGCCTCCGCCACGCGCGGGCGGAGCCTTGGACGCGCCCGCCGACGCGGCGCTCGAGCGCCTCGGCTACGCGCAGGAGCTCCTGCGCGCCATCGGCGGCTTCTCGAGCTTCGCGCTCAGCTTCTCGGTCATCAGCGTCCTCACCGGCATCACGACCACGTACGGCGTCGCGCTCGCCGGCGGCGGCCCGCGTGCGCTCGGCCTCGGCTGGCCGCTCGTCAGCGTCGGCACGCTCGTCGTCGGCCTCGCGATGGGCGAGCTCGCCAGCGCCTTCCCGACCGCCGGCGCGCTCTACCACTGGTCGGCGCTGCTCGGCGGCGTCGGCTGGGGCTGGTTCACGGCGTCGATGAACCTCGTCGGCCAGTGCGCCATCGTCGCCGCGATCGATCTCGGCTGCGCGCACGCGCTCGGCGCGACGATGCACCTGCCCGCCGCGTGGGACCTCCCGCTGCTCGCCGCGGTCCTCGTCAGCCACGCCGCGCTGAACGCCCGCTCGGTCCGCCTCGTCGCGATTTTGAACGATCTCTCGGTGGCGGTGCACATCGTCGGGGTGCTCGCGCTCGTCGGCCTCCTGCTCGCGCTCGGGAAGGCGCACCCGGTCTCCTACCTGGCCGAGGCCGGCTTCACGACCCGCAAGGACGGCAGCTACACGCTCGGCTTCATGAACGCGCTGCTGCTCGGGATGTGGACGTTCACGGGCTTCGACGCGTCGGCTCACGCGAGCGAAGAGACGCACGATCCCGCGCGCCGCGCGCCGTGGGGGATCGTCTCGGCGATCGCGGTGAGCGCCGTCTCCGGCTTCGCGCTCGTCGCCGCGTTGACGCTCGCCGTGCACGATCTTCCCGCGGTCGCCGGCGACGCAGACCCGCCCTTGTCGATCGTGCGCCACGTCCTCGGCGAGCGCGGCGGGAGCGCCGCGATGGGGCTCGCGGTCCTCGCGATGTGGTTCTGCGGGCTCTCGAGCGTCGCGAGCGCGTCCCGCACGCTCTTTGCGTTCGCGCGCGACGGCGGCCTCCCCGCTCTGCTGCGGCGCGTGAGCCCTACCCACAGGACGCCCGAGGTCGCCGTCCTCGTCGCCGCGCTCGTGCCGTTCGCGCTCGTCCTCGCGACGCGCGCGATGAGCGAAGGCGTCTTCCTCGCGATCGCGTCCCTCGCGACCACGGCGCTCTACGTCTCGTACGCGACGCCCATCGCGCTCGGCGCCCTCGCGCGGCGCGCCGGACGCTGGCGGAGGCGCGGCCCGTGGCATCTCGGGCGCGCCGGCGCGCCGCTCGCGTGGCTCGCGGTCGCGTGGACGGCGTTCGTCCTCGTCGTGTGCGCGCTGCCGCCGAACGGGCTCGCCGGCCTGATGCTGCTCGTCGTCGTCGCGTCCCTCGCGCTCGCGTACCGCACGCTCGTGCGCGGGAAGTTCGCGGGCCCCAAGGTCCGCCTCGCCGACATGGAGTCCGCCCGCGCGCCGGAGCCCGCGACGAGCAGCGCCGGCGCCAAGTGAGGCTCGAGCTGCTTCAGGACGGATCGCCGGCCCCCTGGGGCCGACAAAAAGGAGAGCGCGGGCGCCCGGATTTCCGAGCGCCCGCGGGGGAGCGACGCGTGGACAAGAAGCTCAGCGCGGCGGGCGGGCGAAGCGCGGGTCGCTGCCGGGAAAGGGGTTGGCCGTGTCGCGGCGATTCAGCTCGCCGCTCGTCCACGCGTCGTCGAAGCGGTCGCCGCGCTCCGAGAAAAAGGCCACGCCGATGACGCCGACGTTGCGGGCGCTGCCGGTCTGCGCCGCGTACGAGTCCGCCACCGCAGCGAACCGAAATGCCGCGACCGCGTCCTGCGACTGACGGAAGCCGTCGATCTCGAGCGTCGCAAAGGGCATCAGCACGTAGCCACGGTTCGAGAGGGTGCCGGTGCGGCCGTTGATGACGTCGAGGCCGTCGACCGTCGCGACCGCCTCGAAGCGGTGGCCGGTGTGGTTGGTGAGGACGAGCGTGTAGCGCTCGCCGCTCTGGCCGACGACATACGTGCGGTCGCCGGTGTGGACAGCCTCGAGCGCGTCGCCCGAGCCGTCGTGAATGGCGACGGAGATCGCGCCGTTCGCCGCCGAGAAGTCACGCCGGCGCGTCGCGCCGTTGCGGAGCCCCACCTGGGCCTCGACGCCGCGGCGATCGTTGTAGAAGAGGTTCGCGACCGCGAAGGGCCGTTCGGCATCCGCGCGCGCGAACGTGACGTCGTGCACGCGCGATTGGCGGGACTCGCCCCACTCGGTGCCGAGACCCGGCCGGTCGCGCGGGGGCTCGGGGCTGGGCGACGGTCGCCAGGCGCTGTCGGCGCTGGCGCCCGCGCTCGGCTGCGCCGTCGTCGACTCCGACGGGCTCGCCTGGGCCGGCGGGCTCGCCGGGGCGAAGTCGGCCTCGCGCGGGCCGCTCTTCGCCGCGCGCTCCGCGCTCGGGGCGCCGCCGCCGTAGCCGCCGCTCGCGGAGGGCGCCGCGGGGGGGGCCTTCGCCGCGCCGCAGCCCGTCATGAGCATCATCACCACCACGCACCAGAGCCAAACGCGCTTCATCATCGCTGCCTCCTGGCTCTTCAACGCGGAGGCGCGCGCGGGCTTACAGGAGGCGGGGATTT
>JAYVXL010000831.1:0-3349 GCA_043785185.1 Myxococcales bacterium | reverse complement strand
AGACGAGGTTCTTGCGCGCGAGCTCGGCGAGGCCGGTCGTCAGCGTCATGCCGGGGATGAGCGCGATGATGCCCGCGAGCACGAGCACCTCGCGCGAGAGCTGCGGCTCTAGGCGCGTCACGATCCACGCCGCCGTGGCGGCCGAGAAGCCGCCGAGGAGCTCGACGAGGAAGCGCCCCGACGGGTTCCTCGCGAGCAGACGCCCGAGCAGCGCGACGAAGGCGCCGATCGCCGCCGCCGTCGCGATCTCGCCCGTGCGCCCGCGGAAGAAGACCGCGGCCGACGCCGACGCGAGCGCCGTGGCGATGTACTTGAAAAACGCCGGATAGCGCGGCGGCTCGTCCCTGAGCGCGCGGAGGCGCGCGCGTCCGGTCTGGATCGAGATGCGGTCATCGGCGACGTCGTTGAAGATCTCGTCGACGCGGACGAGGCGGTCGAGGTCGACGCCCCACTCCTTTACGCGGATCATCCGGCTGATCGGCGTCGTCATGCCGCGCCCGCGCAGCTCGACGAAGAGGCCAGTGGGAATCGCGAACGCCTCCGCCTCGAAGCCGTCGCTGCGCGCGACGGCGCGGATCACGTCCTCGAGCCGATACGACGGGCAGCCGTACGCGACGAGCGTGCCGCCGATCTCGACGATGTACTCGGCGAGCTCCTCGGGGGTGAGCTGGCTTCGCGCGGACAGCGGCGCCTCGGACGGCCTCTCGGGCGCGGGCAAGACGCTGCCCTCGATTGCGTTCGTCATGGGACCTCTCGACTCATCGCGGACGGCACCGGGTCGCGAGCGCCAGCACGTACGCGTGGCGCCCGCCGAAGCTGGCCTTGAAGGGGCCCTCGGGATCGCGGAGCGCCGCGAGGGCGCGCGCCAACGCGGGCACGTCCCCCGTCGCGCACGCGCAGACGACGCGCTGCCGCAGCGCCTCACGCGCGACCGGCGGGAGGGCGAGCCCCGCGGCGAGCGCCTGATCGAGCTCGGCCGCCGCGCGCGAAAAGAAGCCCTTCTGCGCGAGGTTCTTGCCGAGCAGGTAGTGCGCGAGCGGGTCGCCGGTCGCGGCCGCCCACGCCCCGAGCTCGCTCGCTCCGACGAACGGATCGCTCGTCCGCCGCCGCTCACCGAGGAGGAGCGCCTGCACGGCGGCGCGCGCCGCAGGGTCCCGGGCGGCGCGCGCCTTCACCTGCAAGTTACGCACGAAGTCTTCGTCGAGCGCGCGCGCGGCGACCGCGTCGTAGCGCGCGGCCGCCGCGTCCCACTGTCCGTCGAGGTAGTCGACGTCCGCGAGCGTGTCGTCCGCGCGATCGCGGAGCGTACGCGGCATCTTCTCGTCCGCCGCCAGCGCCGCCAGCTCGTCGTGCCCCTTCGCCGCGTCACGAAAGCGCAGCTCGGTCGCCCCGCGCGCGATGCGCGACGCCAGATCGTTCGCGTCCAAGTCGAGCGCGCGTGAGTAGGTCGCGATGGCGTCGTCGTACTGCCCCTGGTCGCGGCAACCGTCCGCGGCGCGCCGTACGGCGTCGACGACGTGGGGGCACCTTCGACCGAAGAGGCCGGGGCGGCCGAACTTCGCCTCGGCGACGGCGCCGGCGCGCGGCGGGAGCGCCGTCTCGGCGAGCGCCTTGCGAAACGCGGCGTCGAGCCCGTCCCACGACTGGCCGGCGAGCGCCTCGAGCGACGCGCCGCCGTACCAGGCGCGCATCGCCGCCTTGCCGTAGGCGTCGCGCACCCAGCCGACGAACGCGCCGGCCACGGTGTAGCTCTTGGCCGCCGACTCGCCGAGGAAGCCGACGCCGAAGACCGCCGACATCTTCGGCAGGATGCCGCGCTCCATCATCGCGCGCGCCCACTGGCGATCGGTCAGCTCGTCGTCATCGGGGGCCGCGGCGACGGCCATCCCCTCGATGAGGCCGGGGTTCGGCCACGCGCCGCCCCAGCCGCCGGCGACGTGGAACGGCGACGGCGCGTAGCTGCCCGCGACGACGTGCGCGAGCTCGTGCGCCAGCACGGGGTGCGGGTACGCGTGGACCTGCAGGTAGACCTCGCGCCGCCACGGCTTGGCGATGTACGTGTCGGCCGCGCCCATGAGGTACTTCTTCTGGCCGGCGTCGCGGAAGAAGAACGCGGTCACTTGCTCGGGGCCGCGCGCGCCCATCGCGTCCTCGACGGCGGTGAGGTCGTCCTCGCAGTCCTTCACGAGCAGCGCCGCTTCGTCGTCGCGCATGCCGAGCGGGAAGCGGACGAGGCAGCGCGCGCCGTCCTTTGCGCCGCCGAGCGCCTGGGCGATCGTCCCGCTCGACTGCCAGTGGCCGAGCGCCGGGCCGCTGGCGGTGACGTACAGCGCGCCCGCCGCGAAGGCGAGGCCGAGGCCCGCGCGCGCGCGCCGCGCGGGCTCGCTGCGGAGCGAGGCGAGGCGAAGCCGCGCGCCGTCGCGCTCGAGGACCGACGCGAGGAGCAGGGCCGCCGCGAGCGCGGCCACCGTGCCCGCGCGAAACGTGAGCAGCGGCGTCCCCGCGTCGATCACTGTGTCGTAGATCGAGCCGCTGAAGTAGCCGACGAACGGATCGAACGCGAAGACGATCGGCGTGGCCCAGAAGCGCCACACGCCGAGCCCGATCGTGCCGAGCGGTCCGGCGAGACCGAGGAGCACGCACGAGAGACGAGGGCGCCTCGTCCGGCCCGCGAGCTCGCCGGAGAAGGCTCCCCAAACGCCGCCGGCGGCGCAGCCGATACCGGCGGTGAGGCCGAACGTCGCGAGCGCGCCGCCCAGGTCGCAGACGCCGACGCGCGCCCCGTGCAGGAGCGCCGTCGCGAGCGACACGAGGGCGAGCGCCACGCCGACGCCGAGCCCGCGCGCGACCGCGAGCGCGGGCGCGCGGGAAGGGCGCGAGAGCGAATCGATCGCGACGGCCACCGCGGCGACGCCCGGCACGACGAGCCCGGTCGCGAGCGCGTGCTCGTACCCAGGCCCGCCGAAGAGCGGCAGAAACCCGACGCCGAAGAGCGCCGCCGCGACGAGCGCCGCAGCGATCTTGATCGGCCGGCTCACGCGCACGCTCCCGTCTCTGGCGTTCAGACCGGCGGCGCCGCGACCGGCGGCGGAATGCTCGGCGGCTCCTCGCTCGGCGCCGGCGCCTCGAGGACGAGCGGCAGGATCTCATCCATCCGCTTGATGAGGTGGATCTTGAGCTCCGCGAGCACGTCCTTCGGCACGTCCTCGAGGTCCTTCTCGTTGCGGAACGGCAAGAGCACCTCCTTGATGCCGGCGCGGTGCGCCGCCAGGAGCTTCTCCTTGATCCCGCCGACGGGGAGCACGTTGCCGCGCAGCGTGATTTCGCCGGTCATCGCGACCTCGCGCTT
>JAYVXL010000830.1:0-3354 GCA_043785185.1 Myxococcales bacterium | reverse complement strand
GGAACTCGCGCGCGATGTGCTTCTTCTCCATGCGCGTGTAGCCGGGGACCTCGATGACCTCGAGGCGATCCCAGAGCGGCCCCGGGATCGTCTCCGGGTTGTTCGCGGTGGCGAGGAACGTCACCATGGAGAGGTCGAACGGCGTGTCGATGTAGTGGTCTTGGAACGTGCCGTTCTGCGCGGGATCGAGCACCTCGAGGAGCGCCGCGGCCGGATCGCCCATGACGTCGACGCCGAGCTTGTCGATCTCGTCGAGCACGAGCACCGGGTTCTTGGTACCGACCTTCTTCAGGCCCTGGATGATGCGCCCGGGCAGCGCGCCGACGTACGTGCGGCGGTGGCCGCGGACCTCCGCCTCGTCGCGCACGCCGCCGAGCGCGATGCGGTGGTAGCGCCGCCCCATCGAGCGCGCGATCGAGCGGCCGAGCGACGTCTTGCCCACGCCCGGCGGCCCGACGAAGCAAAGGATCGGACCCTTCTTGTCGGCGCGGAGCTTGCGGACGGCCATGTACTCGACGATGCGCTTCTTCACCTTCTCGAGGCCGAAGTGATCCTCGTCGAGGCAGCGGCGGCAGTCCTTCGGGTCGAGCTTGTCGTTCGTCGTCTTGCTCCACGGCAAGTCGCTCAGCCACTCGAGGTAGGTGCGCGTGACGTTGAACTCCGCCGACTGCTGCTGCATGCCGGAGAGGCGCGCGAGCTGCTTCTTCGCGATCTTCGCCGCGTCGGTCGGCAGCTGCGCGAGGCGCAGGCGCTCGCGGAGCTCCTCGATCTCGTCGTCCTCGCCGCCCTCGCCGAGCTCCTCTTTGATGCTGCGCATCTGCTGGCGCAGGATCAGCTCGCGCTGCGATCGCCCCTCGTCGGCGACCATCGTGCTGATCTCTTTTTTCACCCGAAGCATCTCGAGCTGCTTACCGATGATGGCGGAGACGAGGCGCACGCGCGCCTTCGCGTCGAACGTCTCCAGGATCTTCTGCTTGTCCGAGACGCTCGCCTGCTCCATCGGCAGGTTCGACGCGATGAGGTCGGCGAGCGCGCCGGCCTCACGGACGTTGTCGAGGACGTGGCCCGTCTCCTTCGGGAGGCTGGGCATCAGCTGGAGGACTTCGCGGGTCGACTCGCGCAGCGCCGCGCCGAGCGCGTCGAGCTCGACGTCGCGCTCGAGATCCTCGGGCACGCGCTTCACGTTGGCGCGCATGTACGGCTCGAGCGAGGCGATGCTGCTCACCTTGAGGCGCGACAGGCCGTGAAGGACGACCGAGTAGTTCGACGGTCCGAGGCGGATGACCTTGACGACGCGGGCGACGGTGCCGACGTCGTAAAGATCCTCGAAGCCGGGCTCGTCGATCTCGGCGTCCTTCTGGCTGACGATGCCGACGACGGCGCGGTCCTGGCCGAGGAGGTCCTCGACGAGCCGCACGCTGCGCGCGCGGCCGACGTTGATGGGGACGACGCTCGCCGGAAAAACGACGCTGTTCCTGAGCGGTAGGATGGGGAGCGTCTCGTGCTCGCGCTCGCGCTCGCTTGACCGTGAAGACTCTGAGCTCACGCCACCCGGTATATCACCTCGCTCCAGCCCGAGTGACGGTCAAATCGGCACCCGCAGGTGGGGGCGTTCAATCGGAAGAGCTTATTTTTTCGCGCGAACGCGCGCCGCGGCGCGGAGCGCGGCGGGAAGCCGAGCGACCGCGATCGCGCCGTCATGGGCGGCGCGCGTGCGAACGACGCTGCGCGGCGGCTCGGTCCGCCAAACGCTTCGTTTTTCGGCGCCCGCGCCCGTGTGGCGCGCTCGTTGCTCTATTCCGGAGCGTCGGCTCGATGTCGACGACGATGCGCCCTCTTAGCCTCCTTCGCTTATTCATTTCCTTCCGCAAGCGCGCCAAGCTTGCCGTCCCCATCTGCGCCGTTGCGGCCGCGCTGGTCGTCGGCTGCTCGGTGCCGGTCGCGCCGGGCGACGCCGCCGCGACGCCGCCCACGACGACCCGCTCCGCCCTCGTCTGCGCGGGCACCAAGGCGAGCGACGCGCTCGTCGCGGCGTGCCCCGCGCCTGCCGGCGTCCGCCCCGGCCGGGCCTGCGACACGATGGCGACATGCCCTTCGCCGAACCGCCTCTTCGGCGACTGCCGCTGCGACGGCGCGGTATGGACCTGCGACGAGGCGCACCCGCCCGCGGGCTACGACCGGTACCCCGACTGCGCCGACGAGGGCGTCGAAGCGGGCCACGCCTGCTACCTCGAGGAATCGACGTGCTTGCCCGCGACCGCGAGCGCGTGCTTCACCAGCGGCGTTCCGCTGTGCCGATGCGAGGGCCACACGTGGCGATGCTAGATGCTAGATGCTGGACGCGGGACGCTAGGGGATTTGGCGCGCGCGACCCGAGGTCTCGGCCGCGCGTGCGATGACGCGCGTCACCGCGCGGCCGATCGCGCGCTCGTCGGTGATGGGGATGCCGTGGGCGACACCCGGTAGGATCTCGAGCGCCGCGCCGGGAATGCGCCGCGCGAGAATTCGCGCGTTGCCCGGCCGCATGATCGCGTCCTCGTCGCCGCAGACGACCACGGTCGGGCAGCGGATGTTGCGGAGTCGAAAGCCGGTCGAGTGGGTGGAGGCTGCGGCCAGCTGCGCGAAGAAGGCGCGCGGATCCGTCGGGTCCTCTGCGAGCGCGTTCGGCCACTCCCCGAGCGCCGCCGCTGCCGTCGCGGAGCGCGCGACGTGCGCGCGGGGCAAGAGCAGCCGCGCGAGCGCGCGCCCGCGGTCCTTGCTACTCCGCATCGGCAGGCTCACGAGCGTCGCGAGCGCCCGCGGCCGTGGCAGCTGCACGTGCGGGAGCCCGGCCCACGTCGCGAGCAGCACGAGGCCGCTCACCGCGCGCGGGTGCCGCAGCGCGACCTCCTGCGCGATCATCCCGCCCATCGAGATGCCGACCACGATCGCCGGCCCGATGCCCGCCTCGCGGATCACCGCGGCAACGTCGTCGGCCATGTGTGCCATGCGGTAGGGGCCGCGCGGCCGATCGCTTCGGCCCGTGCCGCGGTTGTCGAGCGTGAGCACGCGGCGTGGGCCGTCCACGTCGTCCGCCAGGCGCCTCGGCGTGTCGAACCAGAAGCGGGACGACAGACCGAGCCCTTGGACGAGCACCACCCACGGTCCGCGGTCGCCGATCGTCTCGTAGTGGACCTTGGCGCCACCGTGCCCCGTCGCGTACGGCATCGGCCAACATTGAATCACTCGCCCGCGCCGCGCGGGCAGGTTTTGCGCGCTTCTAGCGTGACGCGCCGTGTGGTACCTACGATTGAAATGGAAGCCTTCCGGCACGCGCTCGCCGCCTCCACCCTCGCCCGCGCGCTCGCGGCCGCG
>JAYVXL010000829.1:0-10816 GCA_043785185.1 Myxococcales bacterium | reverse complement strand
TCGACGCCGCGCTCGCGCCGCGCAAGGGCCGCGGTCCTGCGCTCGTCGTCCTCACGCCGCCGGGCATGGCGGCCGACGGGCGTGGCCGCACCGAGTCGTTCGTGACGGTGACCGATCTCGGCGTGAGCGCGAAGATGGGCCCGTACGGCGGCCTCGTCTGGGTGACGCAGCTCTCCACCGGCAAGCCCGTCAAGGGCGCGCAGGTCGCGATCCGGACGGTGAGGGAGGGCGAGCTCCTCTCCGCCACGACCGACGACACCGGGGTCGCCAACGTCCCGATCGATCGCTTCGATCCGGTGGGCGGCAGCGGCTTCGCGGGCGGCACCGTGCGCGCCGACGCCGCGATCATCGTGCGCAGCGGCGACGACTGGACCATCTCGCGCGTCGCGCGATCGCCGGTGGAGACACGCCTCACGGCGGCGTTCGAGTCGCTCAGCAAGGAGGGCCGCTGGGCCGGCATGCTCTACGCCGACCGCGGCGTCTTTCGCCCGGGCGAGACGGCGAAGGTGAGCGGCATCGTGCGCGTCGTCGAAGACGCGACGCTCCGCGCGATGAAGGACCGCGAGCTGCGCATCGAGCTGAAGGATCGCAACGGCGAGCAAATCTACGACGGGCGCGCGACGTGCGACGAGTTCGGCACCTTCGCCACCGACGTCCCCATTCCCAAGGCTGCGCTCATCGGCCCCGCGACGATCACCGCGACGGCGACCGCCGGCGGGAAGTCGAACACGTCGGAGACCGGCACGTTCACCGAGTCGATTCGTCTCCTCGAGTTCAAGCCGAACGAGTTCAAGGTCGAGGCGACGGCCGACAAGTCGCTCTACGTCCGCGGCGACGCCGCGACGTTCACGGTGCAGGGCGATTACCTGTACGGCGCGCCGATGCAAGGCGCCTCGGTGACCTCGACGGTGTCGCGACAGGAGATCGCGTTCGCTCCGGCCGGCACGGACGGCTTCACCACGAGCGACGACGTCTTCACCGGCGACTACCCCGACAGCACGAAGGCGGCCGACAAGGTCGACAGCCAAGACGGCCAGCTCGACGGAAAGGGAGGATTCACGCGCGCGGTCGACCTCGCGTTCGCCGACCAGCGGCGCCCCGAGCGCATCGTCTTCGACGCCGACGTGCAGGACATGGCGCGCCACGAGGTCTCGGCGCGCGCGAGCATCGTGGTCCACCCGGCGGAGTTCTACGTCGCGATGCGCACGCCCGCCGACCGCTTCGTCGCGGCCGGCACGGCGCTCCGGCCGGAGATCTTCGCCGCCGAGCCGAGCGGCGCGCACCGCGCGGGCGCGGCGGTGAAGCTCGAGCTCGTCGAGCGCAAGTGGAACGGCGTCACCGGCGAGCAGCCCGACGGCACGCCCATCCGCTCGAGCGCCCCGCAGGACACGGTCGCGACGTCGTGCTCGCTGACGACCACCGCGAAGAGCACGACGTGCGACCTTCGCGTCCCGCGCGCCGGCTACTTCATCGTCCGCGCGACCGCGACCGATCCGCGCGGCAACACCGTCCGCGCGAGCGCCGCGATCTACGGCACCGAAGACGCGCCGCAAGCGACGACGGCCTGGGCGTCGGACGACCGGCACGGCGTCACCCTCGAGCCGAACAAGAAGTCGTACGGCATCGGCGAGGTCGCGAAGGTCCTCCTCCGCAGCCCGTTCCGGGAGGGCACCGCGCTCGTCACCGTCGAGCGCAACGGCGTGCTCTCGCGCCAGGTCGTCGCGATCAAGGGCCCGCTCCCCGTCGTGCAGATCCCGATCAAGCCCGAGTACTACCCGAACGCGTTCGTCAGCGTCGTCGCGCTGCGCGGCCGCGTGCAAGCGCCCCCCGCGCACGGGGCAGACCTCGGCGGCCCCGACTATCGCTACGGCTTCACCGAGATCAAGGTCGACGCGGAGGCGCACCGCCTCAAGGTCGCCGTGTTGCAGCCCAAGAGCGAGTACCACCCCGGCGATCAGGTCGAGGCCGACGTCGTCGTCACCGACCAGGGCGGCAAGCCCGCCGCGAGCGCGCTCACGTTCTACGTCGTCGACGAGGGCGTGCTCGCGCTCACGAGCTACAAGACGCCCGATCCGCTGCCCGCGTTCGTGCAGCCGCGCAAGCTCGCCGTGTTCACGTTCGACAACCGCGAGCAACTCGCCCACATCCTGCCGATGAAGGCCGGCGAGAAGCTCACGCCGCTCGGCTACGAGTACGCGCTCGCCAAGAACGGCGCCGACTACGACAAGGGCGACAACGGCGGCGACGGCGGGCTCAAGCGCGCCGAGTTCAAGACGACGGCGTACTTCGAGGCGGGCCGCAGGACGGACGCGGGCGGCAAGGCCCACTTCTCGTTCAAGCTCCCCGACAACTTGACGACCTTCCGCGTGATGGCCGTCGCCGCGGGCGCCGACGATCGCTTCGGCTCCGGCGAGTCGAAGCTCTCGACGTTCCGCAAGCTCATGGTGCGCCCCGCCCTGCCGCGCCTGCTTCGCGTCGGCGACGAGCTCGAGGCGAGCGTCATCGTCTCGTCGAAGGTGGACGAGGCGGAGCGCGAGAAGGGCGGAGCGCCCCTCAGCGTGCATGTCACGATGGCCGCCAAGGGGCTCACGATCGTCGGCCCCTCCGCGCGGACGGTGAGCGTGCCGCGGGGCGGGCAGCTCGAGGTGCGCTTCCCGGTGAAGGCGACGGCGCAGGGCGAGGCGGTCCTCGAGTTCTCCGCGACGTCGGGCGCCGACAAGGACGTGGTGGAGATGAAGCGCGAGGTGAAGCTCCCCGTGAGCGTCGAGTCGGCCGTCGTGTACGGCGAGACGAAGGACGCGGCGAGCGTGGCGCTCGGCGATCTCGCGAGCGTGCGGCGCGACTTCGGCGGGCTCGACGTGCGCGTCGCGTCGAGCGCGCTGGTCGGCCTCGGCACGACCTACGATCGGCTCTACGACTACCCGTACGGCTGCACCGAGCAGCTCACGAGCCGTGTGCTGCCGCTCATCGCGACCCCGGACCTCGTCCAGGGCGGCGAGCGCCTCCCGCGGGACACGAACCAGGCGATCGACGCGGCGATCGAGGCGATCTTGAAGCGCCAGAACGGCGACGGCGGCTTCGGGTATTGGGACAACGCCGACTCCGACCCGTGGCTCAGCGCGTACGCGATGCTCGCGCTCGCCGGCGCGGCGGAGAAGAAGCGCTTCGTCCCGCGCGACGCGCTCGAGCGCGGGCACGACTACCTCAACATGAAGCTCGCGAGCGCGGTGCGCGTGCTCGGCAAGCACGAAGCCGCGAGCGGCGAGGACGCGGAGACCGAAGCCGCCGACGCCGGGCCGCACGACCCGAAGGCGGCGGCGGAGGCGAAAGAGAAGGAGGACGCGGGCAAGGCGATCGGCTTCGCGACCGCCGCGCTCGTGGGCGACACGCTCGCGTCGCTCGGGTGGGCGAACCCGGGCCTCTTGAACCAGCTGTACGACGCGCGCCGGGGCCAGCGCCTCTTCGCGCAGGCCGCGCTGCTGCACGCGCTCGTGAAGAGCGAGATGAGCAGGCCGCAGGTTCGCACGCTCATGAAGGAGCTCGAGGAGCGCCTGCGCGTCGGCGCGAACGAGGTGGACGTCGACGAGGCCGACACGGAGCGCTACGCCGGGCTGCTCGATTCGCACGCGCGCACGCTGGCGATGGTGCTCCGCGCGCTCGTCGCCGCCGACCCGAAACACCCGCTCGCGGCCCGCATGGCGCGACGCCTGCTCGCGCTCCGCGAGAACGGCGCGTGGCGCACGACGCAGGAGGACACGTGGGCGCTGCTCGCGCTCTCGGACTACCGTAAGGCACAGGAGGCCGGCGGCGCCGACCTGCGCGCACGCGCGTTCCTCGGCGAGACGGAGATCCTGAACGTCGATTTCGCGCGGCAGTCGTCGCGCGAGGCGAAGGCGCTGGTGGCCACGGATCTCCTCGCGCGGAGCGGCCGCACGCTCTCGTTCGATCTGCGGGGCGACGGCAAGCTGTTCTACGCCGCGGAGCTCAAGTACGCGACGACGCAGCTTCCGGCGCGACCCCTCGACGAGGGCCTCTTCGTGCAGAAGTACATCCGCGGCGTCGCGCCTACGGAGGTCGCCGAGGCGCTGAAGACGATCCCGCGGACGAGCGCGGACGCCGTCGTCGCCGGGGACCTCGTCGTCATCGACCTGCTCTTCGAGTCGGCGGAGCCGCGCGACCATGTGGTGCTCGACGACCCGCTGCCGGTCGGCCTCGAGGCGCTCGACTACGACCTCGACACGACCTCGCGCGCGAAGCAGGACGCCGAGGACAAGGAGACGGCGGGCAACGGGACGGGCAAACGCGGCGAGTGGCTCGGCACGACCTATCGCGCCGCCGAGTCGCGGCGCGAGGTGCGCGACGATCGGGTGGTCACGTTCTTCGACCACATCGACCCGGGCATGTACCGCGTCCACTACCTCGCGCGGGCCACGACGATCGGCAAGTTCATCGCCCCGCCTACGCGGGTCGAGGTGATGTACACGCCGGAGGTTTACGGCCGCACCGCGGCAAGCGCGCTCTCCGTGCGCGCCAAGCCCTAGCTAAGTTACCGGCAGGTTACCATCAAGTTACCGGCGCTCCGATCTGAGGATCGGTTGGAATAAGTACATATATTAATTGTATAATCTTGTAGCACCGTCGAACGGTTACCAGATGGTACGCCCCTTGCGATGGTTGGCGACGCGGAGGAAGCGCTCCTCCCGTTCTTAGCTACCTTGCGGAGGTCGTGAAAATGAAAACACGTCAGTTGTTGCTGTTGGCCGTTGGCTGCGGTGCCGTCAGCGCGCGAGCAGGCGAGTAGCGATGGGCGAGCCCATGATCCGCAGCGCGCGCTATGCCGCGGGTGGGCTCCTTGGTCGAGGGGGGCAAGGCGCCGTCCTTCGCGTGGTCGACCGCGAGGCGCCGTCGCGCAAGCTCGTGGCCAAGATCCCCTTCGGCTCCGCGCTGGGCGAGCCCGCGGAGCTCGCGGCCCTGGCGGGGGAGTTCGCGCTCCTGTCGCGGCTCCGTGTGCCCGGGCTCGTGCGCGCCCATGATTTTGCCCAAGACGACGACGGTGTTCCGTTCTTCGTCGAGGACTTCGTGGAGGGCGTCACCGCGGAAGAGTGGCTCGGCGTGCCGGAGCGTGAGAGAAGCGAGCGCGTCGCCCGACTCGCGGCCGATCTCGCCGAGACGCTCGCGGCGCTGCACGACGCGGGCTTCATCCACGGTGACGTGAAGCCCGCGCACGTGCGCGTCGCGGAGATGGGGGCGACGCCGGGGAGCGGACGGAGTCGCGCCGTGCTCCTCGACCTCGGCGCCGCGGTGCTCGCCGGCGCCCGACGCGGCGCGTTCATGTTCACTCCGGCCTACGCCGCGCCCGAGGTCGTCGCGGGCGCTCCTCCGCACGCGGCGTCCGACTTGTTTTCCCTTGGCGCGACGCTGTGGGCCCTCGTGGCCGGCGCGCCTCCGCCGCCTCTGCCCGGGCCCGTTGCCACCGCCGCAAAGCGCAGGCGTCCACTTCGAGAGACCGCGCGCTGGCTCTTGCCGAGCCTCGCGGACGTGATCGAGTCGCTTCTCGCGGAGCACCCGGCCGATCGCCCCATCGACGCGCGACACCTGCTCGCCATGCTCGGCCAAGCGAGGGCGCGCGCGGGTCTCGCGGAGCACGCCACGACCACCGCGGGCTGGGAGGGCGGGACGCGGGGCGTGCACGCTCGGGAGCGCGAGCTCGGTGTCGTGCTCAGCGCGGGCGCGCCGCTGCGCTACGTGGTCGGCCCGAGCGGCGCGGGCAAGAGCCACCTCGTGCGCGAGGCCGTGACCCGTGCGCTCTTGGCCGGTGTCGCGTGCAGGCTGGTCACGTTTCCGACGGCCGAGCCGGAGCTCGTCCTGCGCCTCGTGTCGTTCCTTCGAGGAGATCGGGACGCCTGGCCGTTCGAGGCGACCGATCCGCGCGCGCCGACGCTGCTCGTGATCGACGACCTGGACGCAGGACCGCCCGAGCTCTGCGCCGCGCTCGAGGCCTATCGGTGCCGTCGGGCGAGCCACTCGTCGTCCCTGTCGGTGGTCGCGACGACGCGCACCGAGCCGCCGGCGGAGGCCGATCGCGTGACCCTCGCGCCGCTCGACGCGGCCGCGTTCCGGGACCTGTGCGGCGATCTGGGCATCACCGACCCGCAGGCGATGACCCACCTCCACCGCGAGTCGGGGGCGATGCCCGGCTGGCTCGTCGCGTCCGTGGGGCGCGTGCCGCTGACCCGCGCCGCCGCGCTCGCACGCGTCGAAGAGCTCCCGGTGCGGTCCCGCGAGCTCTTGGCGATGGTGTCGCTGCTCGGTGGAGCGGTCCCCGATCGCGTGCTCCATCGGGCGGGGTCGAGCGTGGGCGATCTCCTGGGCGCGGGGCTCTTGACGCGCGACCGTGGGATGACGCGGCTCTCGTCGCCGCAGTTGGCGAGCGATCTCGCGGCCGCGCTCTCGACGTTTGCGCTCGCGGATCGCGCCGCGACGCTCGCCCTCGAAGACGGCGCGCTGGCCGCGCAGGCGCTCCTCACGGTCGCGGGCGCGCCGACCCCGCCGTCCCGGCGGCTGGACCTCCTCCGAGAGGCGACGGCGCGCGCGCGCCGGGCGGGGCACCGTTCGGTGGAGATCGACGCGCTCCTCGCGCTGGTCGCCTCGCCCGAGGAGCGCACGAGCGCGCGCCTCTCGCGTCTGGAGCGCCTGACGCGCGACGCGGGGTCCGCGCGCGCTCACCCGCAGGTGCTCGTTTGGTTGGACGAGGCGGCGGCGCGCGACGCGTCGCTGCTTGCTCTTCGAGGGCGGCGGCGCGCCGAGCAAGCGGCGTTCGAAGGCCGGCTCGAGGACGCGGCGGCGTTCGCGCTCGGCGCGCTCGACGCGGCGCGCGCGTCACGGGACATGCAAGAGGAAGCCTTCGCGCTCGCCACGATCGGAGCCGTCGCGCTCTACCGGGCGGATTGGGTGCGCGCCGAAGAGGCCTTTGCGACGGCGCGCGCGCGATTGCTCACGCACGTGGCGGCCGAGCCTTTGCGGTGGGATCAGGAGGAAGCGGCGCGGCTCGATCACAACCTGGGGGTCGTGGCGCTCTACCGAGGCCGCGCCGAGGAGGCCGCGGACGCGTTCGAGCGCGCGCTCGTGTCCAAGCGCGCGCTCGGGGATCTCGGCGGAGTGCGCACGTGCCTGCTCAACCTCGGGCTGTCGTGGTCGCGCACCGAGAGACACGACGACGCCGAGCGCGCGCTCGTCGAGGCGACGGCGCTCGCGGAGTCGCTGGGCCAGCCCGGAGGGCGCGCGTGGTGCCTCGCGGCCCGCGCCGATCTCGCGGTGCGGCGCGGACGGGCGGCGGCGGCGGAGCGCCTCGTCGCCGAAGCGAGCGCCCTGGGCGACGCCCTGCCCGGGACCGTCCGCGCGGATCTCGTGGTGCTGAGGGCGCAGATCGCGCTGCTCGAGGGCGACGGCAACCGCGCGCGCGTGGAGCTCGCGTCGCTCTCGCCCGACTTTCGCGCGACCAATACGCTGTCCGACGCGCGCGCGACGGCGCTCGAGGGCCAGAGCTGGCTCGTGTCCCTCCCCGCCGATCGTTCGCGCGCCGCGCGTCTCGCCATCGCGGCCGTGAGAAAAGCGCGCGCCGCGGGCCTGGCGGAGGTGGAGGCCGAGGCGCTCGGCGTGCTCGGCGCTGCGCGTCGGCGCAGCGCCCATGTTGCAGGGGGACCTCGCAACCTCCCCGAAAGCGAGACAGACTCCCGTGGCAAGGAGGTTTCGGCTGCCACCATGTGGAACGACACGGCGCTGCTCACCAAGGTGGCCGAGGACGCGCCCGCCGACCAGTGCGCGATGGAGCTCGCGAAGCTCGTCCTCGCCCACACGGGCGCCGAGCGCGTGTTCGTGGCGTCGCTGGACGATTTGGGCGCGCCGGATGCCGTGTGGGGCGTGGACGTCGACGGGCTGCCGATCTCCGATGCGGCGCGCCGGGTCGACGCTGGACTCTTCGACGCGGCGCGCGCGTGCGTTGCGGGTGGCGCCGTCTATCAGCCGGACGTCAGCACGATCGCAGGCGGACGTGGAACACGGCTCGCCGTGGGCAGCGCGCGCGCCGTCGTCGTCGCCGAGCACCGCTTTCGTGTCCGCGCCTTCGATCACGTCGTCGAGGCGGACGCCTCCCGGTGGGTGATCCTCGCAGGCGTCGTGGCGCGACTGGCCCGGCACCTGCGCGCGGGCGGGCCCGCGCAATCGCACGCTGCTCGGAGTCCGGATCCCGAAAGCGAGGCAAGGGTCCACGATCAGAGCCCCCCGCGCGTCGGACCGCAGACCGTGGGCATGCGCGCACCGGTCGGCGCGGCGGCGCCGCTCACGACGGTGCTGCCCCACCGCGAGTCGCGGCGCGTGTACCCCGCCATCGTGGGAGAGAGCGCCGCGCTCCGCCGCGCCCTCGCGCAGCTGGATGCGGCCGTGGACACGGACCTCCCCGTCCTCATCCGCGGCGAAACCGGGACCGGCAAGGAGCTCTTCGCGCACGCGCTCCACGAGCACGGGGCTCGGACACGCGCGCCGTTCGTCGCGGTCAACTGCGCCGCGATCGCCGACTCGCTCTTCGAGGCCGAGCTGTTCGGACATGCGCGCGGGGCCTTCACCGGCGCGGATCGCGCGCGGCCCGGTCTCGTGGCGCGCGCGGAAGGCGGGACGCTCTTCCTCGACGAGGTCGGCGAGCTCCCGCTCCCGCGGCAGGCGACGCTTCTACGCACCCTCGAGACGAAGCGCTACCGCGCCGTCGGGAGCGATGACGAGCGCCCCTTCGATGTCCGTATCGTCACGGCGACGAACCGCGACTTGGACGAAGCCGTGCGCGATGGGCGTTTTCGCCAGGATTTGCTCTACAGGCTGCGCGTCCTCGAGCTCGTCGTGCCGCCGCTCCGCGACCGACACGGTGACATCGAGGCCCTCGCGTGCCACTTCCTGGCCGAGGCAGGCTCACGCGCGACCTTCACGCGGGCCGCGCTCCGCGCGCTGTCGCAGCACGCGTTCCCGGGCAACGTGCGCGAGCTGCTCCATCTGGTCCAACGCCTGTCCTCGTCGCGACTCGATCGCATCGATGCGCCCCACCTCCCGAGGGAGATGCGCGCCGCGCCCTCGGCCGCGCGAAACAAGAACGAGAAATCCCCGCGCGACGACCGCGGGCAGGTGGAGGAGGCGCTCGCGCGCACGGGGGGTAACATCAGCCAAGCCGCGACGCTGCTCGGTCTGACGAGGCACGGTCTGAAGAAGCGGATGCTACGCCTCGGGTTGCGCCAGGTGGGCAGCGTGGGTGGATCGAACGAAGGGAGCTCGGCATGACACGACACTACGGTCACGGGTTCGTCGTCGCGCTCGTCGCGTTTCCCTTGGGCGCCGCCTGTTCGAGCCCAACCGGCAGCCCTGCGTCCGGAGGTGCGGGCGATGCGGGGGTCCCGCCTCCTGCCTCTTCATCGGGCTCGTCAGGGGCGCTTCCCGCGTGCACGAGCTCGCCGGTCGTCGACGTGGGACTGAGCTCCGCCGACATGGACGCGGCGTTCCCGCCCTACGCGGCGTGGGCGTGCACGCTGGTCTACGTCGCGCGCGACGGGGCTCTCGTGATGCGCGATCTGACGTCTGGCCGCGAAGAGCGCATCGCGGAGCCGATCGAGAAGCCACGCCGCCCCGCGATCTCCGGGGTCTCGGGAGTGCCCACCGTCGCGTGGGAGGCCACGCAGGATGGCAAGCGGGTCGTTCGCGTCCGCACGGGCAGCGCCGTGAGCACTGTGACCGGGAGCTTCGTCTCCGCCGGCGAGCCGCGCGTGAGCGGCGCCGCCGTGGTCTTCACCGCGTTTCTTGGACCGACGGACTTGGACGACACCGACGTTTGGGTCCAAGAGGGACGGCAAGCGACGGCACGCCTCGCCGTGGGCGGCGCCGGGCAGCAGCGCTTTGCGGACATCTCGGCGGGGGCCATCGCCGTCACCGACTTCTCGGAGGATCCCACGGGGGTTTACGATCCGGGCGCGAAGCACCTCGCCGACATCGTCGTGCTCGATCGCGCGAGCGGCGCCGTCACCGCGCGTCGGCTCCCGGGAAAGCAGGCGTTTCCGATGCTCATCGCCGACGGGCGGATCGGCTATCTGAGCTGGGTCGACGTACAACCCCAGCCCAAGTTCACCGCGTACCAGATCCGCGCCGGCGGCATCACCGCGCCCGTCAGCGCCGACGTGAAGATCGCCGACGTCGTGAACCAGGGCGAAGTTCCCATGCGTCCCGCGGGCCAGGACGGCGTCTTCGAGTGGATCTCGAGCCCTCCCGGTTCGAGCAACCCTGGCGCGGCCGCGCTCTACCGCGCGCCCGCCGACGCTTCTCAGCCGCCGGTCGCCGTCTCCGGTCTGGAGTCGCTCCCCCTCTTCGCGCCGGCCCCCGCCTCGCGGTTCACCGTCCTGGCCGTCCTGAACGGTGACAGCCTCGGGCCGCGACTCCGGGCGGTCCCTCGCTGAGCTCAGCTTGCGTTGTCGAGCGTGACGCGCACGCTCGGCCGCAGCTGGATGAGCAATGGGCGCACGGCGTCGGTCGCTTCGAAGACGAGCGTGGGCGACGGGAGCGCTGACGGCGCGTCCCCGTCGTCCGCGAGGGCGGAGGCTGCGATGCGCGCGGCGTCGAAGCCGCGTGGGACGAGCAGCACCTCGCGCGTCGGAGGGTACTCGTCGATGCGCACGTCGCGGCGCACTCCGCCGTCCGCGCCGCGCACCTCGCGCGTCCGACGCACGCGGAAACCGGGGAGGCCGTACGCCTTCACGCGCACTGCCCCCGCGGCCACCGGGCGTTCGCC
>JAYVXL010000828.1:0-3363 GCA_043785185.1 Myxococcales bacterium | reverse complement strand
AGGTCTGCGTAAAGGACACCGGCGCCTGCCAGCCGAAGGTCTCCGGCTGCACGCCGGCCGACTGCGGCACCGGCAAGGCGTGCGTGACCGTCGCGAGCAAGGCGACGTGCGGCACCGTCATCAGCGACGCCTCGGGCGAGAGCTACCCCGCCGCGATCGGCGACTACATCAGCGTCGCGCAGGGGCCGAACGGCCTCGGCATCGCGGTGTACGACCGCATCCACGGCAACCTGCTCGGCCTTCGCAGCCAGGGCGGCGCCTGGCAGACGACGATCCTCGACGGCGAGACCGGCGCGCGGCCCAAGGCGACCGACACCGGCGACGACGGCGTCGGCGCCTCGCTGTTCATCGACAGCAAAGACCAGTGGCACGTCACCTACGTCAACGGCATCACCGAGACGCTCAACTATCTCGTCGCGCCGGGAGGCACGAGCCCCAAGCCCGAGCCCATCGACGACGGCGACGGCGCAAAGATCGACGGCAAGCCGTTCGCCGATGGACGGCATATCGTCGGCGACGACTCGGTCGTCCGCGCCGACGAGGGGGGCAACGTCACGGTCGTCTACCAGGACGCGACCGTCGGGACGTTGCGCGTCGCGACCGGCGCGCCGCAAGGCGGCGGCGCGCACAAGTGGACGATCAAGGTCGTGAGCCAAGCCGGGAAATTCGCCGGGTTCTTCCCGCACCCGATCCCTGGGCAGCCCGAGATCGCGAACTGGTTCCGAACCATCGACAAGGCCACCCACGAGACGACGGCCGACGTCGCGCTGGTCGCCCCGTAAATCCACGCGCCTCCGCTCGGCGAGCGGGCGTCGACGGCTCGGAAATTTGGCCCACGCAGCCCGCGTCCGATACCGCTGCCGAATGCGCACCAAGTCCGAAATGACCGTCGAGCTGAAGCAGATGCTACGGGACGTCCTCGCGGCGAAGCGCGCCGGGGAGTCGTACGCCCGCCTCGCGCGCGCCCACGGCTACGTGGACGGGTACATGCGGGCGGTGCTCGAGATGGGGCTGGTGAGCCGCGCGGAGCTGCTCGAGATCGTGGTCGCCGAGCGCGAGCGCGAGGGCGGCCCGGCCCTCCGCACGCTCGACGAGGTCGACGGCCGCGCCGCCTGACGCGGTGAAATGCACCCGCGCCGCGGGGCGTTTCAATGGGCGGACGCGTCGTTTGACCGTTCCGCTCGAGCGACTTCTGCTCTAGAAACCCAGCCAATCGGATGACTCCCAACGACGCGCGCGCGTACCAAGCTCTCGCCGGCCACGCGAAGTTGCCGGAGCTCGCGGCGATCGCCCGCGATTTTTTCGGCGCGGTCGCGGAGCGCAAGCGCGCGGAGTGGGCCGACGAGGCCCGCGTGAAGGCGAAGGCCGAGGAGCTCAAGGTCACGCACGACGACGCGGCGACCGAGCTCGGCAACGTGCTCAGCGTGCTCGAGCGCGGACCGCAGACGGAGTCGGAGCGCGCGCTCGGCGCGGCGCTATGGGCGCACGCGCTCGCCGAGTCGCCGCCGAAGACGAGCGACGACGAGGACCGCGCCGCCGCGGAGCTTTTATGGCTCGCGGCGCGCACGCCGTTCGACGCGACGGGGCTCGTCGATCGCGCGCTCGGCGACGCCGCCGACGAGATGTGGGGCGCGATCGCCGATCGCGTCCGGCGCATCGACGCGGGGACGCTCGCGCCGCTCGGGCGCGGGGAGGCGCTTTGCGGGTGCGTGGCGATCGCGGCGTCGGAGTCGCCCGCCGCGCGCAAGCAGGCCGCCGCGCTCGCCCGCGAGCTAAAGGATCCGGGACTGGCGCGCGTGGTCGCGAGCGCCGAGGCGGGCGAGGCGCCGAAGCCGGCGCCGGCAGCGCCCGCGTCGTCGACGTCGAGCGCCGCGCCGTCGTCCGCGAAGGTGCCGGCGGCGGCCGCGTCGGAGCGCACAGCGCCGACCGCGCCGCCCTCGTCGCGCGGCGCGGAAGCGATGGCGCTCGAGCGCGAACGCGATGCGGCGCCCGCGCCGAAGCCCACGGCCAAGCCCCCCGACGAGCGCATCTCCGGCGAGATGCTCCCGACGCCGCGCGGCCCGGTCGCGACCGCGGTGCTCGCGCTCACGGGGCTCCTGTTCGTCCTGCACGCGGCGCGCCTCGTGGGGCGCTTCGCGCTCGCGTACAAGCGGCCGGCCGAGGTGACGCTGTCGGGCGAGAGCGTGCGCATCCGCGCGCGCACGGAGATGCTCGGGCGCACGCTTCGCGAACGCGAGACGGTCATCTCGCGCGCGGCGCTCGCGCGGGCGACGCGTGAGGTGCGCTACCCGCGCATGGCGTTCTACGCGGGCCTGCTCGCGCTCGCGCTCGGGAGCTACGTGGGCGTGGCTACGCTGGTCGACGGCGTGAGGGCCGCGTCGCCGTCGCTGCTGCTCACCGGGCTCGTGGTCATCGCGCTGGGCATCGCGCTCGATTTTCTGCTCGGGAGCCTCGCGCCGGGGGCGGCGGGGCGCGTGCGCGTGGCGTTCGTTCCGCGCAAGGGGCCGATCGTTTGCGTAGGGAACGTCGACGCGAAGCGCGCCGATGCTGCGCTCGACCGACTCTCGCACGCGGGGTGAGTGAAGACGGGCCCACTGCGCCGAGCTCGCGGTGCGCCCGCAAATCCGAGGACGACCCTTCAGCTCGTTCGTTCGCCGACCACGACCTCGAGCTTGCCGCTCGTCGCGCGGAGCTCGACGCGCACCGGCCGCGCGCCGTTCGCCGGCGCGCACGCGCGCACGGCGGCGGCGGTGGCGGCGTGGGATCGGTCGATCTCCTCGCTCGTCGCGACGTCGAACACGCGGAGCTCGAGCCCCGTCCCCTCCCCCTGCGCGCCCGCGGACGCGCGCAGGCACTTGCCCGCGGGGACCTGCACCTCCCACGACAGGAGCTTCGCGCCGTCGAGCGTCGCCGCGCGCACGCCGAGCGGCGCGCCCTCGTGCAGCATGCCGGCGCCGTCGACCGAGCGCGCGAGCATGCGTGCGGCGGCGAGCGGGTGCCTGACGAATTCGGGATCCTGCCAGCGCTCTTTGCGCGAGAGCACGCTGAACGGCCCCGGGCGACCGCGGGTCTCGAGGTCGAGGCGAACCTTGCCCTTGCCGCACGCGAAGAGCGTCGCGCCGTCGGGGCCCTCGGCGCGCGTCACGAGCGTGCCGGCGTCGTCCCACACGTTGGCCTCGACGAGCGCGAGCGGCGCGCCGGCGACCACGTCGACGCGCGTGCACGCGGGCGCGGCGCCGAGGTCGAGCGGGAGCGACGCGCGCCGGCCGATCGAGAGCGCGCCCGACGTCGTCGCCGCGGCTGCGCCATAGCCCGCCTTGGCGAGCGCCGCGTTGCGGGCGCTCCGCGTCTGCTCGAGCGGCT
>JAYVXL010000827.1:0-10860 GCA_043785185.1 Myxococcales bacterium | reverse complement strand
CGAGGCCGTCGACGCGGCGGCGGCCGCGAGCGTGCTCGCCGGCATCGCCGGGACGCCGACCGCGGTCGCGAGCGCCGCCTTGTTGGGCGCCATCCCGGAGAGCAGATCCGACGCCGTCGACTCGCTCAAGGCGGGGAGCGTCACGCCGGTGTTCGACTCGTCGGCGATCGACACCTTGCGCTCGGACGCGGGCGCCTGCTGCTGCGTCGCGTCGGGGGAGTGCGGAGGCGCGGCCGCCGCGGAGACCTCCGGCTTCGGGCTCGAAGCGGGCGGCGCCGGGCTCGCGGCCGGGCTCGCGTTCGGGCTCGACGCCGGCGGCGAAGGGAGACTGCGCTGCGATCCGGTCGCGCCGGGCGTCGACGGCATGCGCGTGGGCGCCGGCACGTAGCGCGGCGGGGGCGGCGGCTCGGGAAAGGCCTCGGTCGTCGTCGCCCCGGGAGCCCGCGCGGTCGCCTCGTTCTCCATGTCCCTTTGCGCGCCGAGCACGCCGAGCGGCGGCGGCGGGATGTTCGGCACGACGCCGTTCGCGGCGGCGAGCGCGCTGGTCGTCAGCTCGGGCACGGCGTAGGCCGGCTGCCAATCCTTCCAGCCTCCCCTCCACACCGGCGCGTTGGGCGGAATGACGCCCGCAACGAGGGCCGCGCGAAGCTCGTCCTCACGGACGAGACGCTGCTGCCCTGCCGGATCTGCCCAGCGCCATGCGACGTCGCTGCTCAACGTGACTCCATGATAGCGCCCCCTGCCGCCAAGGTCCTATTGTTGCGTAAACGTGTCTCCCGGCCCCCCCAACCCCTCGGCGCCCTCGGACGCTGCTGTGACCACCCCCGTCGTCGAGATGGTGGACGTGCGCAAGCGCTACGCCGGGGCCCTCGAGGGACCGGGCGACGCCTCCGAGGCGGCCGCCGTCGAGGCGCTGCGAGGCGTCTCGCTGACGATCCGCGCGGGGGAGCTCGTCGCCATCGTCGGACCGAGCGGCTCGGGCAAGAGCACGCTCCTCAACCTCGCGGGCGCCCTCGACCGCGCGAGCAGCGGCACGGTGCGCATCCACGGCGAGGACCTGTCGACGATGGACGACGACGCGGTCACGCGCCTTCGCCGCGACCGGCTCGGATTCGTGTTCCAGTTCTTCAACCTGCTGCCGACGCTCACGGCGCTCGAGAACGTGATGCTCCCGTCGCTCCTCGCCGGGCAGGCGACGCCGGAGGTTCGCGCGCGCGCGCTCGCGAAGCTGGACGACGTCGGCCTCTCCAAGCGCCGAGGGCACAAGCCCGACCAGCTCTCGGGCGGCGAGATGCAGCGCGTCGCGATCGCCCGCGCGCTCGTGAGCGATCCCCCGCTGCTCCTCGCCGACGAGCCCACCGGAAACCTCGACACCAAGACGGGCGAGGGGGTGCTCGAGCTGCTCATCGGCGCCACGAGCGCGCGGCGCACGGTCATTCTCGTGACGCACGACGCGCGGATCGCCGCGCGCGCGGACCGCGTGCTCAGCATCCGCGACGGCCTCGTCGAGTCGGACGGGCCGCCCCAAAAAGCGCCGTAGCCGGCGCGGTCGCAGCTACGCGTCGGCGCGCGCGAGCACGAGGGCGCGGACCTCGCGGACACCCGCGGCGCGCAGCGCCTCCGCGCACGCGTCGAGCGTCGCGCCGGTGCTGCGGACGTCGTCGACGAGCAGGACGCGCTTGCCGGCGAGCGCCTCGGGATCGCGCGCGGCGAACGCGCGGCGAACGTTGCCGAGGCGACCGGCGCGATCCAGCGTGGCCTGCTGCGGCGTGTCCCGCGTCCGCACGAGCGCGCGGGCGAGGAGCGGCGCGCCGAGGTCGCGCGCGACAGGCCCGGCGAGGAGCGCCGCCTGGTTGAACCCGCGCTCGGCGAGGCGCGAAGGATGAAGCGGCACGGGCACGACGACGTGCGGCGCCCAGCCGCCCAGGCGGGAGACGCCGCGGCGCAGCAGCTCACCGAGCGGCGTCGCCAGCTCGGGCCGCGGATCGTACTTGAGCCGCACGATCGCCCGCGCGAGCGCGCCGCCGTAGACGAACGCCGCCGCGCAGCCGGCGTCGTCGGGCGGCGCGACCACCGTCCGCGCGCAGGGCGCGCAGAACACCTGGCGCAACCTGGCGCGCGCGCCGCACCCCGCGCACCTGGGCGGCGCCACGACCCAGACCGCGAGCTCGAAGACGAGGCGAAACAGCGTGGAGAGCCGCATGCCGCCCCATCGGCACCACCGCGGCGCGAGTTGCGTGCAGATTGCACGCTGGCAGGGTGCGCCTCGTCAGGGCTGCGGGCGCCACTCCTCCGCCGTGATCGCGTACATGACGTGATCCTCCCAGACGCCGGCGATCTCCAGGTACTTGAGGGCGATCCCCTCGCTCCGGACGCCGAGCTTCGCGAGCACCTGGTGGCTCGCGGCGTTGCGCGGCATCACGTTCATCTGCACACGGTGCAAGCGCGCCGCGCCGAACGCGAAGCCAAGCGTCGCGCGCACCGCCTCGGTCATGAGCCCCTGCCCTTGCTGCTCGGCGTCGATCCAGTAGCCCAGGTAGGCCGACTGCATCGGGCCGCGGTAGACCTGGCTGAGCGCGACGCGCCCGACCACGGGCGCGCCCTTCGCGCGCGCGGTCAATAGGAGGACGTACTTGCTGTCCTGCCTCCAGGCGCGGCGCTCGCCGAGGACCGCCTTCGAGAGCACCGTGAGCGACGCCGGGTCCTCTCCCGGCGCGTTCAGGGAGCTCCACGGCGCGAGGTGCGCGGCGTTCTTTCGGAGGAGGCGCCGCAGCTCCGGGACGTCACCGGGCCGCGGCGGCCGCAGGATCAGGCGCTCGGTCGCGACGCGCGTGGTGAGCGGGATCGACGGCACAGTGGCGGCTGAGATTATCCGGCCTTCGCCGCCGCAGGTATCCGGATCGTCGGTGTGGTAGTTTCGTCGAGGCATGGTCATGGATCGGACCTTGACGCTCGATCCCACGGCGGCGCCGGACGACGGCGAGCCCGAGCGCCCGCACCTCTTCGTGATCCTCGAGTGCCAACGGCCGCGCGGCGGGGGCGCGCGTTACGCCCTCGAAGGGGTGGACGAGGTCGTCGTCGGGCGCGGCGCGACGAGGTCGGCCACGCGTGAGAAGGAGGCCGGTCTCACGCGCCTCGTCTTGCGCTTCCCCGACCCGCTCATGTCGTCGACGCACGCGAAGCTCGCGCGCGGCCCCGGCGGCGCCTGGGAGGTGACGGACCTGGGCTCCACCAACGGTACATACGTGAGCGGCGCCAAGACCGAACGCTCCGCGCTCGAGGACGGCGAGCTCTTCGAGCTCGGGAGCACGCTCTTCATCGTGCGCCCTTCATTGCCCACGCCGCCGGACGCGCCGGCCGTCGTGGAGTCGACCTCGCTCGCCGGTCGCGTGCACGGCTTCGGGACGCTCCTGCCGTGGTACTCGCGGAGGTTGCGCGCGCTCCTGCAGGTGGCGGTGACGGACGTGCCGATCCTGCTGCTCGGCGAGAGCGGCACCGGCAAGGAGGCGCTCGCGAGCGGCATCCACACCGTGAGCGGGCGCGCGGGCCCGCTCGTCGCCGTGCCCTGCGGCGGTGTCTCGGAAGCGCTCGCCCCGAGCGCGCTCCTCGGGCACACGAAGGGCGCGTTCTCCGGCGCCGTGGGGGACGAGCCGGGCTTCATCCGCGCGAGCGACAAAGGCACGCTGCTCCTCGACGAGATCGGCGAGCTTCCGCGCAGCGGCCAGGCGGCGCTCCTGCGCGCGCTCGAGGAGCACGCGGTCACGCCCGTCGGAGGCACGCAGACCTGGAACGTAGACGTGCGCGTCGTCTCCACCGCGCGCCACCGCGCGGGCACGCCGAGCGCGCCGGGCGAGCTTCGGAGCGATCTCTGCGGACTCATTGCAGAGTACACGCATTACCTGCCGGCCCTGCGCGACCGCAAGGAGGACCTGGGCATGCTCCTCGGTGATCTGCTCGAGCGCCTCGCGCCCGGGCGCAACGTGCGGCTGACGCCGGCCCTCGGCCGCGCGCTCTACCGCTACGACTGGCCGCTCAACCTCCGCGAGCTGATGGACGCGCTGCAGTCGGCGGCCGGCTCCGCCGAGCACGGCGCGCTCGATCTCCACCACGCGCCGGAGGCGCTGCGCGCGAGCCGCTGAGGCTTGCGCGCAAGCTCAGGGCGAAACCGCCGTACCGCGCGCCGTCACGTGCCCGCCCGCATCCGCTGCAGGGCGCACGCGGAAAAGACACCAGCGCGCCTCGCACGCCAACGCCTCGAGCGACGCGTCGCGCGTGACCCGTGCGGTCGCCTCGCGCGGCGCGTCGTCGTCGTCCTCGTCGGCCCGCTCGAGCAGCACGTGCGTCGCGGCCTCGAGCTGCGCGGCCTCGACCTTCCACGGCGCCCAGTCCGGCGGGCGCGGCGGCGCGGCGCGCCACCCCACCGGGAGGTGCGGCGCGAAGTCACCCCAGAACGACGTGACGGGCGCGCCGCGCAGCGCGAGCGCGTACACCGGCAGGTAGTGCGTGAGCGCGTTGGACGGGTCGAGGTGCGCGCTCGACCCGTGCATCGCGAGCCCGAGCACGCGATCGCGCGGGCCGAGCGGCGCGACGAGGTGCACGACCGGCGCCGCCTCGCGCGACACCCCGGCGAGCGCGAACGACCACGCCACGAGGAGCGACGCGGCCACGCCCGCGAGCGCGAGCTTGGCCCGGCGCGGCGCGAAGAGGCGCGGCGAGAGGGCCGCGCACCCGAAGAGCGCCGCCACGACGAGCATGCGGAGGTCGACGAGACACACGTCGTCGGGCACCTGCACGGCCGTCGGCACGACGAGGCCCACGAGCCCGAAGCCGGCGCACGCCCAGAGGTACGCGCGTCGCAGGCCGCCGCCTTCGGGCGCGCTCGGGACGGACGCGGCTCCGCGCGGCGCGGTCGCGAGGACCCCCGCGGCCACGACCACGAGGACGAGGAGCCCACGCTGCACCGCCGGCGTGAACGGCCCGGGCACCGTGCCGAGCACGAGGCCCAGCTTCTCTCGGGCGCCGGTCCACGTCATGCGAAAGTGCCCGACGGTGCCGGCGACCGGGCCGTGCGTGAGCACGTCGGCCACGAGCCCTGACCAGCCGACGCGCGACGGCGCCGCGCGGAGCGCCGACGGCAGCCACGCGCCGACGAGCCCGGCCGCCGCCGCGACGAACGCCGGCGCGCGACGCGCGACGAGCGCGTGGAGCAAGGCGAAGCCGAGCGCCATCGCCGCCGCGACGACGTGCGCGACGGAGAGCGCCGCAAAGGCCACGGCGACGACGGCGATTCGCGCGCGCGTCTTACTCCGCGCCGCGCGCACGTACGCGGCGACGGCGAGCAGCGCGAGCGGCAACGCGAGCATGAACGGCAAGAACCCCATGCACGCGACCGGGCTCCAGACGAGGCACGTCGCCGCGAGCGCGGGCCACGGCGCCGCTTCGCGCCACACCGCGCGCCCGAGGGCGTACGCCGAGAGCGGGAGCGACGCCGCGAAGACGGAGTATACGAGCTTGCACGCGGGCACGACGCCGACGATGGAGCTGAGCGCCGCGAGGGCGTGGTGAACCAGGAAATACGTGTCGAACGGGCGCACCGCGTAGAACGTCTCCGCGGCGTCCGGCGACGCGTGGCCGAGGTCGGCGAGCACCCGCGCGTACGCCAGATGCTGCGGCAGATCGTGCCCCGGCACGACCTCGAGCGCCCACGGCAGCGCCGCGTACGCCGCGGTGACGACCGCGAGCGCCACCCAGGAGGCGAGGTCCTTGCGCACGCGCGCATGTAAGCCGCGAAGCGTGCCAATCGTGTGACAACGGCGTCACGGTTCGGGGTCGCGGCGAGGTCACATCAGCTGCATCGGGTCGACGTCGATGAGGCCGCGCACCGCGCGCGGCAGCGCCTGGCGCGCGCGCTCGACCTGAAGGAGCACGCGCCGCATCTTGCCGCGCTCGGCGCTGCGCAGCATCACGCGAAAGCGGAAGCGGTTGCGGAGGCGCGCGAGCGGCGACGGCGAAGGCCCGAGGATGTCGACGCCGCCCCCCTCGGCGCGCGCGGCGAGCGTCGCGACCTCGGCGAGGTGCCGGCACGCGGCGTGCGCCGCCGCCTCGTCGACCGCGTCGACGCGCACGAGCGCGACGCGCGTGAACGGCGGGTAGAGCAGCTCGCGGCGATCCTTGAGCTCGCGCTCGAGGAAGCCGACGACGTCGTGCTTCACGGCGAGCTGGATGGCGTGGTGCTCGGGTTGGTAGGTCTGGATGAGCACCTTGCCCGGCGTGTCGCCGCGACCGGCGCGCCCCGCGACCTGCACGAGCAGCTGAAACGCGCGCTCGGACGCGCGAAAGTCCGGGATCGAGAGCGCGGCGTCGGCGTTGATTACGCCGACGAGCGTGACGTGCGGCAGATCGTGCCCCTTGGTGACCATCTGCGTGCCGACGAGGATGTCGATCTCCCGCGCGCGCATTCGCGTCAGGATCTTCTCGACGCCCTTGCCGCTCGCGACGTCGCGGTCGAGGCGCGCGACGCGGGCCGCGGGGAACGCGACGGCGAGCGTCTCCTCGAGCTTCTCGGTGCCGAGGCCTTCGAGGACGAGCGCCGGCGCCTGACACTTCTTGCAGAGGAGCGGCATCGGCTCCTGGTGCTCGCAGTAGTGGCAACGGAGGACGGCGCCGGCCCGCTTGTGGAACGTGAGCGACACGGCGCAGTTGCCGCACGACACCATCTCGCCGCACGACTCGCAGCGCACGCTCGGGGAAAATCCGCGCCTATTCAAGAACAGGATCGCCTGGCCCTTGGCGGCGAGCGTGGCCTCGAGCGCGCGGTGCAGCGGCAGGCTGATGCGCTTGTCGCCGGTCGGCCCCGCCCCGATGCGGCGCAGATCGACGATCTCGACCTTCGGCATCGCCTGCGCGCGCGCGCGGTCCGGGAGGACGACCTTCTCCGCCTTGCCCGTGCGCGCGAGGTGCTCGGTCTCGAGCGACGGCGTCGCGCTGCCGAGCACGCACACGCCGCCCGCGCGGTGCGCGCGGAGGATGGCCATGTCGCGCGCGTGGTAGCGGACGCCCTCCTCTTGTTTGAACGACGGATCGTGCTCTTCGTCGACGATGATGAGCCCCAGCTTCGCGATGGGCGCGAAGAGGGCGCTGCGCGCGCCGATGGCGACGTCGACGGCGCCCTCGCGCAGCCGCCGCCACATGACGAAGCGCTCCTTCGCCGTGAGGCCGGAGTGAAGCACCGCCACCTCGTCGCCGAAGCGCGCGCGGTAGCGCGAGACGAGCTGCGGCGTGAGCGCGATCTCGGGGACGAGCACGATCGCCCCTTTGCCGCGCGCGCGCGCCGCCGCGATGGCCCGGAGGTACGCCTCGGTCTTTCCCGAGCCGGTGACGCCGTGGATGAGGATCGTCTTCGCCGTCCCCGCCTCGAGCGCGTTCTCGATGACGCGCGTAGCTTCGAGCTGCGGCATCGTGAGCTCGGGCGGCACGTCGCGCGGGATGGCCTCGGCGAAGTACGGGTCGTCGGGCGCGTCGCGCTCCTCGATCTGCACGAGGCCGAGCGTCGCGAGGCGCTTGGTCGCGGCGCGCGCGTTCTTCCACGTCGCGCCGAGCCGCGTGAGCGGCGCCTCGCCGACCGCGCGCAGGTGCGTCAGGATCGCCTGCGCCTGCGCGCCGAGCTTGGCGTCGCGGCCCGCGCCGTCGAGCGCGTCGGGCATCACGGCGCGCACCCACTGAACCTTGCGCGACGAGATCCCCTTCGCGTCGTCGAACAGCGTCGGCTCCTCCAGCGCGCGCGACGTCGTCTTGTCGACGGGCGGCAGCGCGAGGCGCACGACCTCGCCGAGCGGCGCGAGGTAGTACGTGGCGAGATCGCGCGCGAAGCCGAGGAGCTCCTCGGGGAGGCTCGCGCCCTCCAGCACGGCCAAGATGGGCCGCACGTTCGGCGGCGACAACGCGCCTTCGGGGCGCGCGCCGAGGATGATGCCCACGAGCTTGCGCGAGCCGAACGGGCACACCGCGCGCGCGCCCGGCACCGCCGCCGCGGCGAGCGCGTCGGGCAACTCGTAGGTAAAGACCTGCGCGAGGGGGACGGGGAGCGCGAGGTCGATGAGGCGCACGGCCCTTCAGCGTGGCACGGCGAAGCGTAGCGCCACAAGCGCGAGCGCCGCGACGAGCGCGAGCGCGAGGACCACCGCGCCGACGACGAGCCACACCTTGCGCGCGGAGCCGCGCCCGCTGAGGACCGTGCTCGACGGCGGGCCGAGGTCCACCGTGCCGAGCGCGACCGAGATCGGCGGCGCGGGCACCGCGAGCGCCTGCGGCGGCGGCGGCTGGGGCTGCGGCGGGAGCGGCGACGCGAGCGGGCCGCTCGGAAGCGGCAGCGGCGGCAGCGGCGGCGCCAGGTAGCGCCCCGACGCCGACGCGTCCGCGTCGAAGCTCGCCGGGAACGCGCCGGCGAGCGAGCTCGGCGCGGGCGGCAGCGGCGTGTGGCGGGGCTCGGTGAGCAGCGCGTCCTGCAGCGCCTTCAGGCCCGGCGTGATCGGCGGCGGCGGAATCGACGGCGGCGGCGCCTCGAGCTCCGGCGGGTGATCGCTCACGAGGCGTTCGCGCGCGCGCCGCTGCGTGATCGTCGCCGTGCCGAAGCGATCGGCGATCCACTCGCCCAGCTTCAGCGGGCTCGTCGTGAGCTTCGCGCCGGCGACGTACGCCCCGAGCTCGCGCTCCATCGCGCCTGCCGATGCGTACCGTGCGCCCGGCGTCGGCGCGAGCGCCTTCTGCACGATCGCGCGCAGCGCGGACTCGTTCGGGAGCCCCTTGTCGGGCAGCGCCGGGATCTCGGCGCGGCGCGCCTGCTCGAGCAGCGGCGGCCGGCCGGCCTCGAGCCGGTAGAGGCGGCGCCCCGCGAGCAGCTCCCACAGCAGAATGCCCGCGGCGAACACGTCGGCGCGCGCGTCGATCGTCTCGCCGCGCGCGTGCTCGGGGCTCATGTACCCGGCCTTGCCTTTGATGGCCTCGTCGACGTGCGGCGCCAGGCTCTCGACGAGATCGTTGGCGTGGGCGATGCCGAAGTCGCAGAGCTTCACCTCGCCCTCGAGCGAGATGAGGACGTTGGAGGGCGACACGTCGCGGTGAACGATACCGAGCGCCTTGCCGGCCTCGTCCTTCGCGCGGTGGGCGTAGTCGAGCCCCTTGAGCGTCTCGCCCAGGATGCGCAGCGCGAAGCCGACGGGCAGCGGCGTCTTGGTCTGCGAGCAGCGCCGGAGGAGCGCGTTCAGATCCATGCCCTCGACGTATTCCATCGCGATGAACAGGTGCCCCTGCTCGCGCCCCAGATCGAACACCTGGACGATGTTGGCGTGCGAGAGACCCGCGGCGAGCTTCGCCTCGTGCGTCAGCATGCGGGCGAACTCGGGGTGATCGGCGAACTGCGGGATGATCTGCTTGACGACGCAGAGGCGCGCGCCGCCGAGCGCCGTCTCGGCGCGGGCGAGGTAGATCTCCGCCATGCCGCCCTTGCCGATGTAATCGAACAGCCGGTAGCGCCCGAAAATGCGCGGCAGCGGGCGTGAAGACTCGCTCGGGGCGTCAGGAAGGACGAAGGGCGCGGAGCTCACGGCGTGCGCGGAGGGTCATTCCCCGGACGCGGCGTCCGGTCAAGTCTCCCCACCGGCCTCTTTGACCTTCTTGGCTATTTCGCCCCCGCAGGGCAGGCCACGGGCGTGTCGACCCAGACGTTGCTCTGGCAAACGAGGCTGATGCCCCCGGAGAGGAAGCACGCGCCGTAGTCGCACATCTCGTTCGACGGGAGGGTGCACGCCGTGCCGAGGCGAGGGCGCGGCTCCGGGCAGCCGGCCTGCGGCGCTTCGCAGACCCAACGTCCCTCGACGCCAGCATCGCTCGGGACGGGCCCGCCGAACCCGGCGCTGCACGCGCAGCGGCCTTGCGGATAGGCGCACGTGAGGCCGGAAGGCGAGCAGGTGCTGTCGACAGGGACGTCCTGCCGGCTCGCGGGGCAGCCCCGATGAATGCCGGACGGGCAGCCGAACGCACCCGGCGGAGGGGGAGGGACGCTCCAATAGCCCCGCTCGCAGCGCGCGACGGTGTTGCACTGGACGTCGGGATCGGCGCCGTATTCGCACGCGAGGCCGCTCGCCCCGCAACGCGTGCCGTTCGCGGGAAGGTTGGTCGGGCACGAGGTGACGCCGCCGCTGGAGCCGCCGCTCGACGAGCCGCCGCCGGAGCTGCCGCCGCTCGACGAGCCGCCCCCGGAGGAGGAGCCGCCCCCGCTCGACGCGCCGCCGCTCGAGGTCGCGCCGGAGGAGCTGCCTCCGCGGCCCGCGCCACCGTCGCCGATGAGGTCGTCGGTCGCCGTATGGCCGCCGCAAGCGATGGCGGCGCAAGCAAGGCTCGATGCGACGGCAAGGAGCGCAGATACGTGGGGCTTCATGGCGTGACCTCCGTGGGAAATGATTGCGACGAAGGTGCCAAGCGAGGGAAGCGAAAATGACGGCGCGCGAGGCCCCAACGTGTGCCCAACCGGGCCAACCCCTGTCACACGTGCCGCGGAAGCGCGGCCATGAAGCCATCGTTCGCGCGGCCGCGAAATGGAGCGCGACGGCCAGCTCGCCCGACCAGACCGACAGGTCGGGCTCTCTCTCGGCTCGGCTAGCGACGGGGTGCGCCGCCGGGGAACTCGTCAGGCACGCCGTGCGCGCCGATGAACGTGACGATGTTCATCGGGATGGTCACCGCCGTGTAGAAAAACGAGATCACGCCCCACCAGCCGAGGAAGCTGCTGATGAGCGTGTACTCCCAGAAATATTTGCGGATGCAGCGGCCACAGAGCTCGCCGCGGATCGTCTTCGGGATACG
>JAYVXL010000826.1:0-3370 GCA_043785185.1 Myxococcales bacterium | reverse complement strand
GCGCCGGACGCGCGCGCCGACGAGGTGAACCCCCGCGGCAAGGGCATCGGAGGCGGCGCGCTCCTCGGCGCCGAGGTCGTGACGATCACCGAGTCGCTCATCGGCCTGAAGGAAGGCTGGATGTACGCGGTCGGCGCGGGCGTCGGCGCCGTCGGCGGCGGCCTCGGAGGCTACGCGATCGAAAACGGCTCCACCGACGGGCGCGTCCCGATGTACATGCTCGCCGGCGGGCTCGCGCTCGTCATCCCGGCGGTCGTCCTCATGCTGAACGCGACGCGCTACAAGCCGAGCGAGGACGCGACGGAGGACAAGGCGCCGACCGGTCCCGCGGCCGATCCGGGCAAGGTCGGCGGCACCTCGGTGCTCGGCGCCGAGCCGGGCGCGGCCACCCCGCCGTCCGGCGGCGGAGCAACGACCCCGCCCGCCCCGACCCCCGCGACCCCTCCCCCGCCTTCGTCGCTCCTCGACATCCACGGCGGCGCGTTTCGCATGGGCGTCCCGGTGCCCGACGTGAAGCCCGTGTATTCTGCACGTGAGCAGAAGGAGCTCGGCGTTCCCCAGCAGACGATGCTGCGGATGCCGGTGCTCAATGTCGTGTTCTGAGACGCGCGTGTTCTGAGACGCTCTTCTTCTGAAACGTCTGAAACGCCCGTCTTCTGAGAGGTCCTCGCGAGCGCGCGTCGGGAGCGGAGCGGCCGGGAGGCGGCGTGCGGGGGCTCGCCCTTTATCGCACATGCCCTTGGGCCGTTTGCACGGAGAGCGCGTTGCTGTTCCCTTGGGCGCCTCGGGCCATGTACGCTGGAGGAGCGGTATCCTCGTCACGCGTCATGTCCTTATCGCCTCGGAGAGACAACGGTAAATGAACCAGACCAGCCAGAGGACCTCTGGTCCCGGTAAGCCGCAAGATCCCATGCTCGGGCGCGTCGTCGCCGGCCGCTACCGGCTGGAAGCGCGCGCGGGCGAGGGCGGCATGGGGGTCGTGTATCGCGCACGGCACGTCCTCATCGATCGCGTGGTCGCGCTCAAGCTGATCAGGCCCGACTTGCGCGGCGAGACGCACCTGCGCGCGTGGATGCTGCGCGAGGCGCGCGCCGCCAACCGCGTCGATCACGCGCACATCATCGACATCCACGACATCGGCGAGACGGAGGAGGGCGAGCTCTACCTCGTGATGGAGTACCTCGTCGGCACCGCGCTCTCGAGCGAGCTCGCGCGCGGACCGATGGTGCTCTCGCGCAGCGTCGACATCCTCGAGCAGATGTGCGCCGCGCTCGCGCGCGCGCACGACCTCGGCGTCGTGCACCGCGATCTGAAGAGCGACAACATTCTCCTCTCGACGCGCGGCGGTCGAAAGGACTTCGTGAAGATCCTCGACTTCGGCCTCGCGCACCTCGCGATGGACCCGCGCCTCGCGCCGAAGGGAGCCGTCTTCGGAACGCCCGAGTACATGTCGCCCGAGCAAGCGCGCGGCGAGGAGGCGTCGCCGCAGAGCGATCTGTACGCGCTCGGCGTCCTCTTCTTCGAGATGCTGACGGGGCAGCTCCCCTTCCGCTCGAACGATCGCGAGACGCTGCTCGAGATGCAGCGCACGAGCCCGGCGCCGAAGCCGCGCACGATCAAGCCGGACGTGCTCCCGGCCGCCGAGGCGATGGTCCTCAAGCTCCTCGAGAAGGATCGCAGGAAGCGCTTCCAGGACGCCCACCACATGCACGAGGAGCTGAAGGCGCTTCAGCGCTCGCTCCCCGCGACGCCGTGGGAGGTCAACTCGGGCGGCGAGGTCAACGCGCCGCCCGCGCCGCCCCCGCCGCAGTCGCCGGGAGTGACCGAGTGGGCGAACCGCGCGGCGCTCTTCTCGCGCATGGTGAGCCGCGCGTACCCGCAGGGCAACGCGCCGCCGGAGATCACGAGCGCCGTGTCCCAATCGTGGGATCTCGCGTCGCGCGCGACGCGGCTCGAGGGCGAGGTGGCGAGCCACACGCGCAAGCTCGAGTCGCTCGAGCGCCGCGGGCGCGCCCTCAGGGCGGAGATCGGCCGCAAGGTCGAGGAGCTCGCGCACGAAGAGTCGCGCGCGCTCCGCGACTCCGCAGCCGAGCAGCAGGAGGCCGCGCGCATCCGCGAGCTCGTCGCGCAGGCCGAGCGCGGCGCCGCGCAGGCCAAGCAGGCGGCGGACGCGCCCAGCGCCGCCGGCTCCGCGCCGGCGCAGCTGCGTCAGATCTACGAGCGCAACGGCGCCGCGCAAGCCTTGCTGGAGGCTCGCCGCGAGCACCTCACCGAGCGCGACAAGAAGGCCGGCGTCAAGGACGCGCACGCGCGCGACCTGCGCCGGCAGATCGACGAGCTCCGCGCGCAGCTCTCGCGATACGCCGAGGCGCTCGAGGAGGATCTGGCGAGCGGCCGCGAGAAGGTCGCGGCGCGCACGCGCGAGGGCCTCGCGTTCGAGAAGGCATTCAGCGAGGTGTCGACGCTCCTCTTGAACCACCTCAAGGCGAAGCCCGAGGCGCGCGATCTGCTCCAAGACCTCATGGCCAACATGCACTCACCGCCGCAGCAAGGCGGCGGCGGCGTGGTCATGACCAAGCCCGGCGGCCCCGAGAGCCGGGGGCCGTAAATACCTCGAGACGATTCTCTGTCGAGAATCGTCTCGGGGATTTACTATCGACCCTTGTGGGGCTTCGCCCCCTCATCGCCGACGGCGATGAGGCTCCCCGTATTTCGCCTGCGGCGACTCGTGCGGGAGCACGAGGGAGAGAGAGAGAGAGCTCATGACGGAGGCGCACTTGGATGAGCGGTTTTTGGAGGTCTTTCCGGGGTGGCTGCGGTCGCTTGGAGAGGACGCCGCGGCGTTGGGGGCGTACTTGGGGCAGGAGCAGCCGGAGGCCGTGCGGCGGTACGTCGCGGCGGGGCTCAACTACATCTTCAAGTCGCTCGACCTCATCCCCGACGGCATCGACGACCTCGGCTTCCTCGACGACGCCTTCGTGGTGCGCGTGGCCGCGCAGCTGGCCACGGCGGAGGCGCCGTCGTCCAAGGACGGCGCGCTCGGCCGTCTCGCCGACGACGCCCAAGCCGTGAAGGACTTCCTCGGCGAGGACTACGCGAAGCTCGAGACGTACGTGCGAAACCTCCGCAAGGGGGCCGCGCGCGGGCGGACGGTGGACGACATCGTCGGCGACGACGGCGCGCGGAGCGCGTTCGCCGGTGAGGTGCAGGCGTGGGCGGCGGCGTACCAGACGCCGAGCTTCACGCGGGACAAGAAGACGCTCATCAAGCTGAGGGCGTTCCTGGGGGCGAAGCTCGCGTAGGAGCAGGCCCGGCGCTCAACCGCCCGCCGCACGCCCGAGCGCGAAGCCGAGCGCGAACCCGGCCAGCA
>JAYVXL010000825.1:0-3375 GCA_043785185.1 Myxococcales bacterium | reverse complement strand
CCGCGTTCTTCGTCGCGACCCTGCGCCCGGTATGGTACGTTTTTCCTCGAACATGGGCACGAACGCAGGCGGCGAAGTCTCGTCCGACGGCCAGGACGGTGGCGACGACGAAGAGTTCGACCTGCAACGATGGAAAGAGCTCGCGGGCTTCCTGGCCCGCGCACCTCGACGCCGACCGCGCCTCAGCGCCGGCGTGCTCGTCGTCACGCTCTTGGTCGGTCTCCTCGTCGCGATCTACTGGCCGCGCACCTTCGGCTGCGACGTGCGGATCCTTGCGCAGCGAAACCTCGTCCTCCCGGCGCTCGATAACCCGAACCGCTCGGTGCCCCACGAGGCGGACGCCCCGACGAAGAACGCCGCCGACGCGATCCTGCAACGCGACAACCTGATCGCCCTCGTGCGGCAGCTCGACGTCGTCCGTCGCTGGCAGCTGACGCGCCAGCCGCTCTTGCGGCTCAAAGACAAGATCACGGGGCTCTTTTCGACCAAGCTCGCCCCCGAGCGCGAGCGGGACCTGGTCGATCTTCTCGCCAAGAAGCTGACCGTCGCCGCCGACGACTCATCGATCACCATTTCCGTCGAGTGGCCCGATCGCGAGATGGCGTTCGAGATCATCTCGTTCCTTCAGACGAACTTCATCGAGGCGCGGCACGACACCAACGTCAAGGTCATCGTCGAGGCGCTCCGAATTCTGGAGGAGCGCGCGAAGCCTCAGGCCGCCGAGGTCGACCTGGCGCTCGCCGAGCTGACGCAGCTCGACGTCGAGCGCACGCGCGCGATTCGGGCCGCCCGGACCGGGCCCGCCATCGACGCGGACGCGACGCGTAGCCCGGGCACTTCGCCGGGGCCCGCCGCGACGACGTCCCAGACGCCGGCGGCCGCGATGAGGGTGGACGACGTCGCCGCGCAGGACCTCCTCGAGGTGCGCCGCAAGAGCCGCCTCCTCAGGGACGACCGCGAGCGGCAGGAGGCGGAGGCGCAGCGGCAGCTCCTCGACGCGCGGGCCACACTTGGTCCGATGCACCCGACGGTCGTGGCCTTGAACGAGAAGCTCGTCCAGCTCGCCGAGCCGTCGGCCGAGCTCAAGGTCCTCGAGGCGCGCGAGCGCGAGCTCGTCGCGCAGATCGCCGCCGGTTCGGTCGCGACGGCACCGCCGACGCCGGCGCCGACGCGCGCGCCGGCGCCGCGTCCGGGGCCGGCGGCCAACGCCAACGCCAACGCCAACGCCAACGCCCTACCGGGGGTCCCTTTCCTCGCGCCGTTCGCGGGTCTTAGCGAGCTGCGGGAGGATCCGCAGACGATGCACGCGCGCCAGAAGCTCCAGAACGCGTCGACCAAGTACAACGAGCTTCTCTCGCGGATGGAGGCGGCCAACATCGAGCTCGCGGTGGCCCGCGCGGCGTTCAAATACCAGTACACCGTCGTCCGGCCCCCCGAGCTCGCGCGCCAGCCGCTGAAGCCGAACGTGGTCCTCGTGCTCCTCGTCACCTGCGCCCTCGCGCTGCTGATGACGTTCCTCGTCCCCGGTGGACTGGACCTCTGGCGCGGACGCTACATGGAAGCGTGGCAGGTCGAGCGCAGCTTGAAGCTCCCCATTCTCGGCAACCTCCTGCCGCCGCCTTGATCGCGAGTGCCGATGTCATCGGATGACCCCTCCAGCACGTCGCAGTCACCGCCGCCGGCCGCCGGCCGCTCCGAGGCCCTCGTCGTGCAGCCGACGAAGGGGCCGCTCGCCGACGACGTGCAGATGCAGCGGCTGTGGCTGTCACTGCAGCTGCGGCCCTGGCGTTCGCTCGTCCTCGTGGGCGCGAGCAAGGGCGTGGGCACGCTGGGCGCCGCGAACCAGCTGGCGAAGATCGCATGGTGGTACACGGGCCAGCCGACCGCCGTCTTCGACATGCGCGATCTCAGCTTGCGCCTGCTGGAGCACCAGCTCCGCGAGATGGCCTCGGAGGTGCAGGGCGCCGAGCGCGTCTTCATCGCGGTGCGCTCGACCGCGGAGAATCCCACCGCCGCGCCGCTCGCGCGCGCCGCGGACTGCGCCGCGCTGTGCGTCGAGCTCGGCCGGACCGACGCCCGAAGCGCCCAGAAGACGCTCGATGAGATCGGTCGCAGCCATTTCATCGGGACCCTCCTCGTGCCGGCGCGGTCGGCCGACGAAGAGGTGGCGGCGCCGCGGGCCGAACCGCCGCCGCCCGAGCCCGACCCGGGTAAAGGCGATGTCTGACGCGCGTAGGCCCGGGCTCCACTTGTCCCCGCGGGCCGGGCAGTCGTAAAAGGGATGGCTACGATGACGCCCACGAAGAACACCGTGCCCAACCCGCCCGCTCGCCCGTGGCCGCGATCACGGATGCTCAACGTTTGGGTGGACAACCTGAGCATGCAGGAGATCTTGTCCAAGCTGGACGAGGGGGTCGTCTTCACGCTCAACCCCGACCACCTCTACCATCTGCAGCGAAACAAGGCGTTTTACGAGGCGTACCGCAAAGCCGACTTCATCACGTCGGACAGCAAGTACGTGTTCTGGGCGCTCGGCTGGATCGGCCGGCGCATCAAGGAGAAGGTCAGCGGATCGGACATCGTGCCGAGCTTCTGCTGGCACCACCGAGACGACCCGAACGTGAAGGTGTTCTTGCTCGGCGCCGCCCCCGGTATCGCGCAGAAGGCCCGGGAGCGCATCAACGAGCGGTGCGGTCGCGAGATCGTCGTCGGAGCGCACTCTCCGTCGATGAGCTTCGTGAACGACCCGAAGGAGATCGCGAGCGTCATCGAGATCGTCGAGGCGTCGGGCGCCAACGTCCTCATCGTCGGGCTCGGGGCCCCCAAGCAGGAGATCTGGATCACCGAGCATCGCGACCAGATGCCGCACGTGAAGGTCTTCATGGGGGTGGGCGCCACGATCGACTACGAGGCCGGCGTCGTGAAGCGCGCGCCGCGATGGATGACGCGTCGGGGCCTCGAGTGGGTCTATCGGCTCACCACCGAACCGCGGCGCTACTGGCGGCGGTACCTCCGTGACATGGAGTTCTTCTTACTCGTCTCGATGGACGGGCTCGGCATCTACAAGTCGCCCATGCGCGACGTCGACGTCGACGTCGACAAGGGGACAACGCGATGATTCGAACCGCCATGGTGGGCCTCGGGAAGATGGGTCTGTCGCACCTCGCGATCCTCCGCGCGCACCCCGACATCGAAATGGTCGGAGGCTGCGACTCGGTCGGCTACCTCACCGACGTCCTCGCGAAGTACACGGGCCTCGCGTGCTACGCCGACTTCGAGCGCATGCTCGACGAGACGAAGCCGGAGGCGGTCGTCGTCGCGACACCCTCGAAGCTCCACGCCGGCATGGTCAAGCAGGCGCTCGGTCGCGGCATG
>JAYVXL010000824.1:0-29976 GCA_043785185.1 Myxococcales bacterium | reverse complement strand
GCTCGGCATCGCCTCGTCGGAGTCCACGGAGTTTCGGATGATCCTCCGCGAGTCGCCGCGCAGTATCGCCACGCTCTCGCAGGAGCACTCCGACGGCTGGGGCCTCGCGATCCACGACGCCGCCGCCAAGACGTGGCGCGTGCACAAGGGCGTGGAGCGCGCGAGCGACGACGCCGCGTTCCACGCGCACGCGGTCGGCAGCCGCGGCGAGCTGCTCATCGCGCACATTCGCAAGCGCACCGTGGGCGAGACGTCGCTCGCGAACACGCACCCTTTCGAGCGCGGCCCGTGGGTCTTCGCGCACAACGGGACGATCGCGTCGCTCGGCTGGGTGAGGTCGCGGACGTCGCCGGCGCGCGCGGCGGAGGTGCTCGGGCAGACCGACAGCGAGCTGTTCTTCGCGTACCTCTTGACGGTGCTCGACGCGGCGCCGCCCGGCGAGCGTGACCGCGCGCTCGCCGCCGCCGTCCGCGACGCGCGGAACGAACCGGGCTTCGGCTCGTTCAACTTCCTCCTGTCGGATGGCGCGGTCCTCTACGCGCACCGCTTCGGGCGCACGCTCTTCCTCCTCGAGCGCGGCCCGCACGACGCCGTGCGGCGCCAGCGCTCGAGCGAGGCGGGCGCGATCGTCGAGACGCCGTGGTCGCAGCGCCGGCACGCGCTCTTCGTCGCCAGCGAGCGCATGACGGACGAGCCGTGGGAGGAGGTCGGCGAGCGCTCCCTCTTGCGCGTGGACACGGCACCGTGGCCGCGCTGGCGGCTTCTCGCCTGAGGCGCTTGACGCGCTTTGACGCGCCGGCCGCCGAGCGCGCGCCGCGCGGCCCACCCGCTCCCGGTGTGATGCGCGCGGCGGCCGGCGCATTCAGTTGAGAAGGTTCCTGGAGCTGGGGCGATCCGTTGGCTAGACTCCCTCCATGCGGGAGGCCGATGAGAGCTTGGTCGGTCGCACGATCGCCGGCAAATTCGACCTCCTCGAGGTGCTCGGCAAGGGCGCGATGGGCTGCGTCTACAAGGCGCGGCAGACCTCCCTCGACAAGCTCGTCGCCATCAAGCTGCTCCACCCCGACCTCGCGGCGGAGCCGACGTTCGCGGCGCGCTTCAAGCGCGAGGCGAAGGCGGCGTCGAAGCTCGACCACCCCAACTCGATCCGCACCCTCGACTTCGGCGAGGACGCGGGCGGCCTCCTCTTCATCGCGATGGAGCTCGTCGAGGGCCGCAGCCTTCTGCGCGTCCTCGTCGACGAGTGGCCGATCCGCACGCCGCGCATCGTGAACCTCCTCGTCCAGGCGCTCGGCGCGCTCGGCGCCGCGCACGACGTGGGCATCGTCCACCGCGACATGAAGCCCGAGAACATCCTCGTCACTACGACGGTCGACGACGAGGGCGGGAGCGTCGACACCGTCAAGGTCTGCGACTTCGGCATCGCGAAGCTGAACGACACGCGCGCATACCCGAGCGGGCCGACGAACACCGGGCCGCTCACGCGCAGCGGCACGCTCATCGGCACGCCGGAGTACATGTCGCCGGAGCAGGGGAGGGGCGACCCGCTCGACGTGCGCAGCGACGTGTACTCGATGGGCGTCATCCTCTATCAGCTCATCACCGGCCGCGTGCCGTTCGAGGCGGAGAGCGCCATCGGCGTCATCCTCAAGCACATCACCGACCCGCCGCCCGATCCGCTCTCGATCAACCCGGCGGCCGACGAGCGCCTCGCTGCGATCGCGATGAAGGCGATGAGCAAGGCGCGCGAAGGGCGGTTCGCCAGCGCGCGAGAGATGCGCATCACCCTGCGGTCCGTGATGGACGGCTCTCTCCCGATGATCCCCGCCGGGAGCGCCGCCGCCGCCCCGTCCGGACCAACGGTCCCCGTCTCGTCCACCGTCGCCGGGCTGTCTTCGGGCGGCGCGCGCTCGGCGGCGTCGCTCCCCTCGGACCACGAGATCGCGCACGCGGCGACCGAGGCCGAGCTCGTGATCCCGACGACGCCGCGCTGGAAATACGCGGCGGCGCTGCTCGCCATCTGCGGGCTCGGCGCGGGCGCGTTCATGGTCGCGAAGCCGCCCGTCGATCCGGGCGGCCTCGCGAAGCCGCCGTCGTCGTCGAGCGACCCGCCCGTGGCGATCCTGCACGCGGACCCGCCCCTCAGCGATCTCAGCTTCCCGAAGGTCGATGGCAGCAAGGCGCCGTCGCGCCGCGGTTTGGGCACGCCCGGCCCGATCGTGCCGCCGGCGCGCGGCCCGACGAGCGCCGCGGGCGGGCCGACCCCGGGAGCGTCGTCCGCCGCCGCGGCGGTCGCGCTGCCCTCTGCCGCCCTGCCCGCCTCGGCGACGGACGCGCCGCCTCCGCCTCCGCCGCCCCCTCCGCCCCCTCCGCCCCCTCCGCCCCCTCCCAATGCGCCAGCGTCCGCGCCGGCGGCGCCGTTCGTCGCCGGTCGCACCTGGGTCGAGATCGGCGCGGTCAACGCGTCGGGCGCCGCGCCGCAGCACGTGAAGCAGGTCCTCCTCGCGCGCCGCATGGAGCTCGGCAAGTGCTACCGCGACGCGCAGGCGGCCTCGCAGTCGCACGCGACGGGCATCGCGGTCGTGAATTTTTCGTTCGACGGCCAGGGCCACGTCGGCTCGGCCGTCGTCTCGGGCGTCGAGTTCTTGCCGAGCGTGGGGCGCTGCGTGCAGCAGACGCTCGGGCGCGCGAACCTCGGCGGCGCGACGACCGAGCCGGCGGGCGCGACGGCCGACGCCCAGCTCATCTTCCACGACGATCTTTGACGGTTTTCAACTACGCTGTCACCACCTTGGTCGCGCGCGCCACGAAGCTCTCCGCCGTCGCGCTCGCGCTCGCGCTCGTCGCGTGCAGCAAGCCGCCGAAGACCACGGTGGACGTCGACACGATGCGCGAGGCCTCGTTCGTCAACGACGTGAAGGAGGAGCCGCCGTCACGCAAGCGGGAGGACCCGAGCGAGGCCGAGGCGCCGGTGCCCGCGGCCGGGAGCGCGGCGCCGCCTGCGACGAAGGACGGCCTGCCCGAGCCGGAGATCCTGAGCCGCAAGCTCGATCGCGGCGACGCCAAAGACAAAGACAAGGACCAGGACAGAAAGCCGGTGAAGAAGCCCGCGGGCCGCGAGAAGATCAGCGCCGCCGAGTGCGCGCGGATGTTCGATCGCTTCTTCGATCTGGTCCTCGAGTCCGACGACCGCTTCAAGGACCTCGGCGCCGACGGCAAGAACATGGTGCGGCAGATCTCTGCCCAGGATCAGCGCTTCCAGGGCATGCAGAAGGACTGCGAGACCGACGTTTCACGCACGAAGTGGAACTGCGCGATGGGCGCGCGCACGCAGGCCGCGTGGCAGGCGTGCGTGAAGTGACGCGCGGCCTCGGCGGCGGCTACGGGCCCTTCATCAGCACTTCGCCGTAGAGCTCGCGCAGCTTCGTCTTCAAGAATTTCCCGGTCGACGTTCGCGGGATCTGCTCGACGACGATGAACGCGTCGGGCATCCAGAATTTCGGGAAGCGGCCCTCGAGGTGCGCCTTCAGCTCGTCGGTCGTCGCCTTCGCGGCGGGCTTCCACACGATCGCGGCGATGGGTCGCTCGTCCCATTTCGGGTGGCGACCGGCGAAGACGGCGGCCTCGAGCACCGCCGGGTGGGCCATGAGCGCGTTCTCCATGTCGACCGAGCTGATCCACTCGCCGCCGGACTTGATGACGTCCTTCGAGCGGTCGCAGATTCGCATGTAGCCGTCGGCGTCGATCGTGACGACGTCGCCGGTCTTGAACCAGCCGTCCGTGGTGAAGCGGTCCGCGCCCTCGCCGCCGAGGTAGGCCTTGGCGACCCACGGGCCACGCACCTCGAGCTCGCCCATCGATTTGCCGTCCCACGGGAGGATCGCGCCGCTGTCGCTCGTGTGGCGCTGCTCGACGAAGGGCACCGGGTAGCCTTGCGACGCGCGCAGCGCGAGCCTCGCGTCGTCCGGGAGCGACGCGTGCTCGCGGCGCAAGCGCGCGACGGTGCCGATCGGGTTCATCTCGGTCATGCCCCACGCGTGCGTCACTTGCAGGCCGTGGCGCTTGGCGAAGCCGTCGATCAAGGAGGGCGGCGCTGCCGAGCCGCCGATGACCATCGCGCGCATGGGCGACAAGTCCCACTTCTTCGGCGAGGCGTCGAGCAGCGCGAGGATGCCGAGCCAGATCGTCGGCACGCCGCCCGCGAGCGTGACCTTCTCGGCGGCCATCAAGTCGAGCAGGCTCGCCCCGTCGAGGTGCGGACCGGGGAACACGATCTTCGCCCCCGAGAGGACGGCGCTGTACGGCAAGCCCCACGCGTTCGCGTGGAACATCGGCACGACCGGGAGGACCGTGTCCGACTCGCACACGCCGAGCGTGTCGCTCATGCAAACGGCCATCGAGTGGAGCACCGTCGAGCGGTGGCTGTAGACGACGCCCTTCGGGTTTCCGGTCGTGCCGGACGTGTAGCAGATGAGCGCGGCGCTCTTCTCGTCGAGCTCGGGGAACGTGAAGTGCTCGGCCGCCTGCGCGAGGAGCTTCTCGTAGTCGAGCGCGCCCGCCGCCACCGGGCCGTCGTCGTCGAGGACGAGCACGTGCGTGACGGACGGGACGTCTTTGACGAACGACTCGAGCAGCGGAAGGAGCGAGCGATCGCAGATGACGACCTTGTCCTCCGCGTGCGTCGCGATGTAGCGCAGCTCGGTCGGGTGCAGGCGCAGGTTGAGCGTGTGGAGGACGGCGCCCATCGCCGGCACCGCGAGGTACGCCTCGAGGTGGCGTGAGTGGTTCCACGCGAGCGTCGCGACGCGGTCGCCGCGGCCGACCCCGAGCGCGGTGAGCGCGTTGGCGAGGCGGCACGCGCGCGTGTACACCGCGCCGTACGTCGTGCGCGCGATCGACCGATCGTGGCGCCGGCTCACGATCTCGCCCGATGGGAAGAACGTCCGCGCGCGCTGGAGCAGGTGCCCGGTCGTGAGCGGGAAATCCATCATGGTGCCTTCGAGCATGCGACTCTCCCTCCGAGGCGCGCGACAATACACGCGTTCGGTGGGAGAGTCGCCGCTCGCGCCGGCGCGCCGCTCAGATCGTGAGCGTGCCTGTCCGGATCAAGTACGCGAGCTTCTCACGCTGGCCGGCCTCGAGGAGGGCGTGGATGCGGCCGAGGGCTTTGACCACCGCGTCGCGCAGGCTCGCCGCGCTCTTCACCCGCAGCTCGGCGGCGGCCGCGGCCTTCGCCTCGTCCCACGCGCCCTCCGCGATCGCGTCGGCGAACGCGCTGACGGTCCGCCGATCGTCGACCGCTGCCTGCGCGCGCTCGGTCTTCAGATCGTTCAGGATGCGCGCGAGCTCGGCGACTTGCTGCTCGTCGAGCTCCAGCTTGAACGCGAGAAAGCGGAGCGGGCGCCTGACGCCGAAGCCGCCGCCTTCGCCGTCGGGTCCGCCGAAGCCGCCGCCGCCGGGGCCGCCGCCGCCCGCTTCCCAGGGAGGGCGATGGCCTCCGCGCCCGCCCGGCGGCCCGTGGCCGGGACCGAAGCCGTGGGCGCCCTCCTGCGTGAAGGGACTACAATGTGCCGCGCGACGCGCGTGCCACCACGCCGCCAATTCATGGGGATAACCGTGCATGTTCTCTCTCCGACTCGCCGGGGTGATCTCACTCCCAGCGGGGTAACGCGCGGGCGACATGCCTCGCGCTTCCCCTCATCATGGTGCCGCGGCGCACCTTGTCAAGCGGCGCAGAATGTTGAGCGACGCCTTCTTTTCTCGGTACTCTCTCACGTATGCGTAAAGCTGCACTTGCGTCGATGGCTTTTGGGTTCGGGCTTGTCGGTCTCGCGATGGTTCCGGTCGCCTGCGGGGCCTCTGCGTCGCATCCGAGCGCCATCATCACCGACACGGACGGCAACTTCGTCCCGATCGGCGACGTCTACGTGCCGCCGCCGGACTCGGCCGAGGCTGCGATCCCCGACGGTGCGCCTACGACGGTCGCCATCTCGAGCGCGGACCAGAACCCGGTGACGTCGATTTCGTTCGGCGAGGGCGGCTTCGTCAACTGCGGCTCGGCGGCCCGCTCGGCGCCGGTGACGATCCTCAACACGGGGAACGCGCCGCTCAGTTGGAGCGCGTCCTTGTCGGCGGGCGCCTCGCACTACACGCTCTCGCCCAGCTCCGGCACCGTTGCGGGCGGGCAGTCCGCGACGCTGCAGGTCATCCCCGCCGCCATCCCGCAGCAGTCCGAGGTCACGCCCGATCTCTACGGCGGCGTCCTCACGATCCAGACGAGCGCAGCGAACGACACGACGCACGTAGTCCAGCTCCACCAGACGGCGCGCGGCGTCATCCTGAGGAGCACGCTCGGCACGAGCCTCGATTTCCGCTCGCAAGCCGTCAACCAGCCGGCGTCGTCGCAGTTCAGCCTCACGAACGGCGGCAACGTCGCGGCGACGGTTAACCTCGCCGTCGGCAGCGCGCAGTTCACTGTGACGCCGCCGAGCGGCAGCAGCTCCATCCCCTTCGTGATCGGACCGAACGGCACCGCCGCGCCGACGCTGGTCTTCACGCCGAACAGCGTGTCGAGCTTCGCGGACACGCTCATCACGTCGGTCGTCATTCCGGACGGCGGGACGACCGCGCTGTGCGGGCTGCTCCCTCCGACCACCGCGCTCGCGGGCTCCGGGAACAACACCGTCTTCATCAGCCCGACGAACCTCGACTTCGGCCTCACCGATTGCAGCAAGCAGGCGGCGCCGCAGACCCTCGTCCTCCAGAACAAGGGCGCGCTCGTGAGTTACAAGACGGCCTTCACGAAAGGGGGGAACTCGCCGTACGTCGTCTCGCCGACCGGTCCCGGCACGATCCCCGCGAACCAGAACCTGACGTTCACGATCACGCCGAACGTCGTCCCCAAGCCGTCGAAGACCGACGCGAACTACTTCGGTGACACGCTGACGATCACGACCGACGACGGCTCCGGCCCGGCCCTCCACGCGGTCACGCTGAACCAGACGGCGCGCGGGGCGATCCTCCAGTTCAGCCCGACGACGGTCACGACCACCGGCGGCACCGGCGGGGCGGGCAGAACCCAGTTCGCCAACTTCGCGGTCTCGAACGCCGGCAACTACGAGGGCACGTTCCTGCTCGGACCGGCTCCGGGCGCCGAGACGACCGCCGTCACCCAGACGGCCGGCTCGGGGACCTGGTCGAGCAACGTCTTCGACGGCAACCTCGTCGGCGGCGGCTCCAAGCCGGCGGTGCTCAGCGTCATCAACCCGACGCCGCCCTTCCAGGCCCTCGGCCATATCACGCTCACGATCAAGCCGAACGTCAGCGGCCAGCCGACGATCCTCTGCGCCGACCCGCCGCCGGACCTCGAGCTCTCGGCGCAGTGACAGGGACGGCGACGGCCGTCACATGCAGGTTTGCCGTCACATGGACGGGTGAAAGCTCGGCGTGCGGCGCACTGTGACGGTGTGGTGCCCGCACCGCGGGCAGGGCGGCTCGCGCGTCATGCCGAAGTGGACGCTCGAGGCTTGCTTCTGCTCGTAGAGCGCCTGAATGTCCGAGAGCGGCGACGGCAGCGTGCGCTTGGCGACCGGCAGCGCGTGCGCGGCGTCGGCCCACGCGCCTCTCCAGGTGCAAACGGTGCACCTCAACGTCTTGTCCATGTGCTCGATCCCTCCCCACGCGTGCTCACCCACGACCCGCGCGATGCGCGTGCGTCGTCCGATCCCCGGACGGTGACCACAAACAATCCCCACCACCTAAGTGGGGCCGCGTATACCAGTCCGCGTCACCACTTCGCAAGGTCGGATTTCGCGAATCGTTCGGCCGTCGCCTTCGGCGTTCGAGCGCCGCTCTAGAGCGCCGCGGCGAGGACGCGGAGAAGGCGGCCGACGCTTGGGTGCGCCTCGAGCTCGGTGAGCCCACGACCGAGGCGCGCGAGCTTCGGGTGATCGGGGAACCACGCCGGCGTCGGGCGAATTCGGAAGGGCGCGTACACGACGGACTTTTGCGGGTGATCGAAGAGCATCGCGTTGTGCACGACGCCGGTGCCCGAGCGGATGTCCTCGGGCGTGTGGCCGGGGAACGCGCCCCAGCTCGTCGACCCGAGCGCGTAGAGGACGGCCGACCAGCAGTTCACGCCGACGCCGCCGTAGCGAAGCTCGGCCACCGCGCGCGCGAAGGCGTCCGCGTGGTCGCGCATCGTCGACGGGTGGATGAGGACGGTGACGCTGAGCGTGCCCCAGCACGCCTCGTTCGCGAAGCGGACGGCCTGTTCGAGGAACGCGGCGGGATCCGTCGCGTCGAGCTCCACCTGGGCGAGGACGCCGCAGAACGCTTCGGTCGTGAGCGCGTGCTCGCCGGCGCGCGCGGGGACATCGGGGATGAACGTCCACGGCAGCGCGTCCTCGCCCGCGCCGCCGGCTCCGCCGCCGCGTGCGTCGCCGAGCTGCTCGGCCTGCGGGTAGCGCTCGATGAAGCCGCGCCAGCGCTCCTTCGCGCCGGGGTAGTACGCCGCGCGCGTCGGCGTGCGCGCGAGGGCGGCCCGCACCTCGCGGAGGAGCGCGTCCTTCTGGAGCCAGCCTCTGGCGACGGTGAGCACCTTGCCCGCGTTGCAGTTGAAGCTCGCGTTCTGCACCACCGAGCCGGCGATCTGCCGCGCTTGGAAGCGCAGATCGCCTTCGGACCACGGCCCGGGGACGACGAGGATGGGCGTGACGCACCCGAGCTCGGCGCTGAACGGCCGCGTGTTTTGCCGCGCGCCGCGCGCCTTCGCTTCGGCGCGGCCCTCCGGCGGGCCCCACACGATCGCGTCGTACGTGCGGTCCGAGCCCGTCACGTGCAGCGTGTCGACGCTCGGGTGATTCGCGAGGAGCGCGCCCGCCTCGCCGCCGCCGTGCACGATCGCGAACAGCCCGTCGTCCACGAGCGGGCGGAACGCCTCCTCGAGGATCGGACCGATGAAGTCGTTCACGGGGTTGATCTTGAGTACGACGACCTCGTCCTCGACGAAGAGCTTGTAGAGTACATCCATCGGCGGGATGGACGACACGTTGCCGCCGCCGAGGACGAGCGCGACCTTGCCCTTGGCCGCCGCGCCCTCCGCGCGCGGCGCGCGGTAGATCGCGCCCTGCGTCGGCGGCTTGCCCGGCTCGATCCAGACCTCGGCGTGGAAGCCCGTGAAGAGGATCCGGTCGAGCAGCGTCGCCGGGAATACTTGGGCGACACGCTGGCCGTCCTCGCGCGCCCACACGCGCGGCGGCCTCGGTGCGCCGCCGGCCGACAGCGCGGCCACGAGGAGCCGGAGGTTACGGAGCGTCGTCCACGGCCCCGCGAGCCACTCCTCACCGGCGAGGGGCGACTCGGGGTCGATGCCCTTCACCCGGCAGCCGCCGAGGACCCAGCGCGGCGCGGCCGCGAGGACGCCGTCCATGCATCGCCGCAGCAGCGCGAGCCGATCCGCGATCGACGTCGTCACCCACGCGTCCTTGCGCGCCGCCACGCGCGCGACGCGCCGCTCGATCTCGTCCGCGGGCGTCGCGGCGATGGGCTCGATCATGCGGCTCGGCGCGCCTTCAGGCGAGCGCGGCGCGCTTGACGATCGACTTGATCTTGTCGGCCGTGATGCCCGCCGCGCCGCCGACGGCCTTGAGGACCTCGGCCTCCTTCTTGTCGACGCCGTGGGTCACGCGGGCGATGACGGCCGCGAAGAGCAGGCCCGCCTCCGCGTGCCCGAGGCCCTTCAGCGCAGCGCCGACGGCCTTGGCGCGCTTGTCGGTGCCCTCTCGCTCGGCGCGCTCGGCGCACTCGTCGAGGAGGTGATCGGTCTCCCACTCGATGACCGCGCCTTGCGAGAGCAGCTCGACGCACCGGATAATCGTGGCGCGCTCGGTGTCGTCCATCTCGCCGTCGCCCATCGCTGCGAGGAAGCCGGCCTCCACCGCGGCGCGGAACACGTCGTTCTGCCGCGGGACGACGAGCTCTTTGCGGATCTCGGCGGCGTGTTTCTCGAGCAAGGCGAGGGCGTCGGTCGACTTGGCCATTGGCGCGAGGATAGTGGAGGTGGGGGGCTAGAGGAACGGGCAAACGACGCCCGGGACGGCCCGCGCGTCACCCGCGGAGCGCGCGATCGTGCCAGGCGAGCATCTCGATCGTGCCCGCCTCACGCAGCCAGGGCTGATCGTGCGGGCCCGGCGAGACGCGAAGGTCGCACGCGATCTTGCGCCGCCCGAGCTCCGCGGCGAGCCGCTCGTTCGCCGCGCGGTAAGGGTCTTGGCTGCTCGACTCGACGTGCAGCCTCCGCGCGCCCACGCGCTCGAGCGCGCGCGCGATGCGGTCGGCGTAGCCGGGCGCCGCCGCTTCGCCGAGCGCGCTCTGCACGCCGCCCCATGTGGCGAACGCCTCCGGCCGGCGCAGGAAGACCTCGAGCCCCAGAAATCCTCCGAGCGAGCACCCGTCGAGGCCAGTATGCAAAGGATCGGCGATGACCGGCGCGTCCGTCTGGCACTCGGGGATCACCTCGTCCACGAGCCACGCCGCGAGCGCGTCGAGCTCGGCGGCGGGGTTCGGCGACTTCCACACGTTCGGCACGTACGGGCACGCGAGCGCCATCCCGCGGAACGGGCGCGCCGCGAGGTCGGCGTTGAGCTCGGCGAGGCGCGCGTCCGTGAAGTCGCCACGCTTGCTCGTGCGCGCGATGGGCGCGGCGCGCAGGCGGTCGTACGCGCCGCCGACGCCGTAGCGCTCGAGCCAGGCGTACGCCCCCATGCGCGCGCCCTCGGTCTCCGCGAGACCGTGGAGGAGCACGAGGAGCGGCACGCGCTCGCGCGGCCCGAGGTGCGTCGGGAGGAGCAGCACGTACCGGCGCGGCGTCCCGCGCCACGGCGCGTGCGTGACGTCGCGGACGACGAGGCCCGTCACCGCCGGTCCGAGCGCCTCCTCGGCGCGCGCGTCCCTTTCGCCGCGGCGCGCGAGCGCGAGCGCGGCCAAAAGAGAGAGCGCCGCGCGTCGGCCGATCATCGTGAGGGGCGCGCCGCGCACCCTCGTCACCTCCCGAGCGCCTCGGGGAGGAGGTTCTCGATCATGAGGAGCGAGACGATCGCGACCGTGCGCCATGACGCGCGGTCCCACGTCGGCGCCGCCTCGCCGGCCTTCGGCTTGTCGTACGGCGTCGAGCCCGCGGGCCCCGACCATTGCATGACGTCCTTGTAGTGGTGCGGCCCGCCGATCGCGCGCACGCCGCCGTCCGGCGAGAGGCGCAGGCCCCGGCCTTCGGCGTCGAGGAGATCGCCGTCGGGCGCGAAGCGGTACTTTCGCTTGAGGCCGGCGCCGGCGACCTCGCCGCCTTCGCTGAGCGTGGCCACCGCGCTGCCGCCGACGACGATGCTCGCCCCCTTGATCTTGCCCGGGGCTCCTTCGGGGAAGAGCACCGTCCCGTCCGGCTTGATCGTCGCCCCGAACGACGGCGGGTACGCCGCGCTCGCCGCCCCCTTGTCACCCCGCTGCACGTCGAGCGGCACCGCGAGCGGCACGATCGGCCCCTTCGGCGCGACCTCCACGATGCTCGGGTGATCCCACGGCATCTTCGGCATCGTGATTTCGCCGAGCTGCGCGCACGCGAGCGGAAGACATGCGAGGCACGCGAGCGACGCGAGACGGGAAAGACGGGCGAGGCGAGCGAAGCGGCGGAGACGGGCATTCATGATCGAGTCCATTTTGACGTAACCGAACCAGACGGGCCTTCCACAGTAGCTGAGTGACACGCCACAGGGAGACGGTGTAGAAGCCCGCCATGCGGATCGCCGTGCCGCGAGAGACGTCGCAAGACGAAGCACGTATTGCGCTGGTGCCCGAGACCGTCAAGCGACTCGTCGCGAAGAAATTCGAGGTGTCCGTCGAGGCGGGCGCGGGCGCGGGCGCGCGCATTTCGGACGCCGAGCTCGCCGCCGCCGGCGCGAAGATCGAGCCGTCCGCGCAGGCGCTCTATGACGCGGCGGACCTCGTCGTGCGCGTCAACGTGCCGACGGAGGCCGAGATCGCGCAGATGAAGGAGGGCAGCGCCCTCGTGAGTCTCCTCTATCCGCTCGTGAACGGCGCGCTCGTGCGCGCGCTCGCGGCGCGCAAGATGACGGTGCTCGCCGCGGACATGATCCCCCGGACCACGCTCGCGCAAATGATGGACGTGCTCTCGTCGCAAGCGACGATCGCGGGCTACCGCGCGGTCCTCTCTGCGGCGCACGCGCTCCCCAAGCTGTTCCCGATGATGATGACCGCGGCCGGCACGATCGCGCCGGCGAAGGTGCTCGTCCTCGGCGCCGGCGTCGCCGGCCTCCAGGCGATCGCGACCGCGCGCCGGCTCGGCGCGGTGGTCGAGGCGTTCGACGTGCGCAAGGTCGTCAAGGAGCAGGTCGAGAGCCTCGGCGCGCGGTTCATCGAAGTACCGAGCGACGAGGACACGCAAACGGCAGGCGGCTACGCGAAGGAAGTGAGCGAGGCCTACAAGGAGAAGCAGGCCGAGCTCGTCGCCAAGCACGCGGCCAAGAGCGACTGCGTGATCACGACGGCGCTCATCCCCGGCCGCCGCGCGCCGATCTTGCTCACCGCCAAGCAGGTGAAGGGAATGCGCGACGGCAGCGTCGTCGTGGACCTCGCCGCCGAGCAGGGCGGCAACTGCGAGCTCACGAAGCCCGGCGAGACGATCACGGTCGGGGGCGTCACGATCATCGGCGAGCGCAACCTGCCGAGCAAGATGGCGGTGCACGCGAGCCAAATGTACTCGCGCAACATGGAGAAGCTGGTGCTCTACCTCACGAAGGACGCCGCGCTCGCGCTGAACCCGGATGACGAGATCGTTCGCGGCGCGCTGATCGTCAAGGACGGCGACGTCGTGCATCCCCAAGTGAAGGCCGCGCTGGCCGAAGGGGGGGCCTGATGTCGAGCGAGCTCCTGTTCGGCCTCTACATATTCATCCTCGCGGGCTTCGTCGGCTACCAGGTCATCTCGAAGGTCCCGCACCTCCTGCACACGCCGCTGATGAGCGCGACGAACGCGATCAGCGGCATCTCGCTCGTCGGCTCGATCGTCGCCGCCGGGAGCGAGCACAACCAGGTGTCGACCGTCCTCGGCTTCATCGCCGTCTTGTGCGCCACGATCAACGTCGTCGGCGGCTTTCTCATCACCGACCGCATGCTGCGCATGTTCCGCAAGCGCCCCGACGCCAAGGCCGCGCCCGCGCTGAAGAAGGCGCAGCCATGACGACGAACCTCCAGCTCGCGTACCTCGTCGCGTCGATCCTGTTCATCCTCGCGCTGCGAGGTCTGGCCTCCCCGGAGAGCGCGCGCCGCGGCATCCTGCTCGCCGAGATCGGCATGCTGATCGCCGTCGTCGGCACGCTGCTGCACAAGGACATCGTCAACTACACGTGGATCGCCGTCGCGATGGCGATCGGCTCGGTCATCGGCGGCGCGATCAGCATCTGGATCCCGATGACGAAAATGCCCGAGCGCATCGCGTTCAGCCACGCGTTCGGCGGCCTCGCCGCGGCGCTGGTCGGCGTCGCCGAGTACTACACGTCCATCCACGCCGGGACCTCGCTCGGCGCGCTCAAGATGGGCGCGCTCGGCTTCGAGTGCTACCTCGGCGCGCTGACGTTCACCGGCAGCCTGATGGCGTACGGCAAGCTCCAGGGGCTCATCACCGGCGCGCCGGTCACGTATCCGCTGCAGAACGCGTCGAACATCGCCCTCTTCTTCGGCGCCGCGGCGATGGCCATCTACATGGTCTTCTTCCCGGGCCACGAGGCCGTCTTCTACGGAATGCTCGGCGTCGGGTTCTTGCTCGGCGTGCTGCTCGTCCTTCCGATCGGCGGCGCGGACATGCCCGTCGTCATCTCGCTCCTGAACTCGTACGCCGGCCTCGCCGCCTGCGCGACGGGGTTCGCGCTGCAGAACAACATCCTCATCATCGCCGGCGCGCTCGACGGCGCGAGCGGGTTTCTGCTCTCGATCATGATGAGCAAGGCGATGAACCGCTCGTTCGCGAACGTCATCTTCGGCGCGTTCGGCACGGGCGAGGCGACGCCGGGCGCGGCGCTTCCGGCGGCGAGCGGCGGCGCGTCGTACAACGAGGGTACGGTCGAGGAGGCCGCCGAGATCCTGCGCGCCGCGCAGAGCGTCATCGTCATCCCCGGCTACGGCATGGCGGTTTCGCAGGCGCAGCACGCCGTGCGCGATCTGATGAACCAGCTGCTCGCGCGCGGCGCGAGCGTGAAATACGCCATCCACCCCGTCGCCGGCCGCATGCCGGGCCACATGAACGTGCTCTTGGCCGAGGCGAACGTCCCTTACGATCAGCTCTTCGACCTCGACGACATCAACGACGACTTCGCGCAGACGGACGTAGTCCTCGTCGTCGGCGCGAACGACGTCGTGAACCCGGCGGCCAAGCGCAACCCGAAGAGCCCGATCTTCGGAATGCCGATCTTCAACGTCGAGGCGGCCAAGACGGCGATCGTCCTCAAGCGCTCGATGAACACGGGCTTCGCGGGCATCGAGAACGATCTGTTCGTCGCCCCGAACACGATGATGGTCCTGGGCGACGCGAAGAAGACGCTCACCTCGCTCAACGGCGCTGTGAAGGAGTGACCGGCGTTCTCTACATGACCTACATGCGCGTCCGTGTCGTTCCGCTCCAAAAATCGTGAGCAACCTGGCCGCCTGAGGCGGGGCGCGGTAAAACGCGCCATGCGTAACGCGGTCGTTGCCTCCGGTCTTGCTCTCCTTGCCATCGTCGCCGCGTGCGGAGGCTCCACCACGAGCGGGTTGAGCAGCGGAGGATCGTCGAGCGGCGGCTCCAGTAGCAGCAGCGCGTCATCGTCGGGGGCGTCGAGCAGCGGCGCGTCGTCCTCGGGGGCGTCGAGCAGCGGAGCGTCGTCCTCGGGGGCGTCGAGCAGCGGGGCGTCGAGCAGCGGGGCGTCGGGCTCGTCCGGTAACCCGCCGCCGGGCTCGTACACCGTGACGTTCCCGCCCACGACGGTGGCGGCGGGCGTCGAGAAGACCCAGTGCGTCACCAAGCGCCTCGGCAACGCGGCGGCGTTCCACGCGGGCTCGATTCACAACCAGCTCGGCCCGGCGTCCCACCACATGATCGTCTACAAAGTGGCCGACACCGTGGAGCAGCTCACGCCGGTCGACTGCAAGCCGTTCAGCGACACGCTGAACCCCGCGAAGGGTGCGCCCCTCATCGTCACGCAGAAGAAGGACGATCTGCTGCAGCTCCCGCCCAGCGTCGGGTACACGCTCGACACCAACCAGATGGTGCGCCTCGAGGTGCACTACATCAACGCCGGCGCGGCCCCCGTGCAGCTCACCGCGACGAGCACGTTCGCGCCGATCTCGGACGCCGACTTCAAGAACGAAGGAGGCTTCCTCTTCATCGGCAACCCCGACATCTCGATCCCGCCGAACTCGGCGTACACGCTCGGCCCCTCGTTCTTCAAGCTGCCGCCGGAGTACGCGACGGCGAACTTCTTCGCGATGACGGGCCACGAGCACCAGTACGGCACGAACGTGACGATCGACTCCGTCGCGAGCGCGAGCGATCCGGGCATCCACGTCTACGACGTGCCGGGCTGGGAGTGGGCGGAGCCGAAGACGCAGACGTTCAGCCCGACGTTCCAAGTGCCCCAAAACGGAGGCTTCCGCTTCACGTGCACGTGGAACAACACGTCGGGCCAGACGGTGAAGTTCGGCGAGTCGGCGAACAACGAGATGTGCTTCTTCTGGGCGTACTACTACCCGAGCACCGGCGCGAAGGTGTGCTTCCACACCGCGCAGGGCGGGGGTCTCGACGTCTGCTGCCCGGGCGGGCAGCCGCAGATCTGCGCGGCGCTCGGGGGCTGAAAGAGGAGAGCTCCGGGCGGGCGCCAGGCGCCACGGCGAGAGGATTTCCCTCAAAATCCCCGCTGAACCCGCCGGTGCAGGAACGTCGCCGCGAAGAAGAGCTCCTCGACGGCCGCCGGCGCCTCTGCGGCGCCGCCCGCGCGGGCAAGGTCGAACCGCACCGCGTGCATCAGCCCGTCGAAGTAGAACTGCGCCGCCGCGGCGAGGCGGAAGCGAACCGCGCCGCCTTCGAGCGTCGCGAGCCCCGCGAGCGCCTCCTCGAACGTCTCGACGATCCCCTCGCAATACAAGTGGAGGCCGCGCAAGTACGCCGACAGCGCCGCGCCCGCGCCGAGGAGGCGGTCGAGCCGCGGGTCGCGAAGCGCCAGCACGACCTCGATCGCGTCGCGCACGTCCTCGACATCGCCCACGCCCGCCGCGATCGCCGCGCACGCCGCCGCGCTCGTCCTAGGCGCCCGCTCGCCCTGGAGCAGCCGCGCGAGGTGAAGCAGGCTCACGGTGAGATTCAGCTGATCGTTCTCGATCAGCATCCGGTGCGGCGCGCCCCGTGTGGAGAGAGTGGGCGGCTCCGCGTAGACCGAATCCTCCTCGTACGGATCGCCCACGCGAAGACGAACGAACGAGTGCCGCGACGGGCGCATGCCCTGCTCGGGGTCGTACGCATCCTGACCCAAGTCCGCGCCCGGGCCCGCGTCGAGGCGGCCGGCCTGCAGATCGGCGGTGGAGTCGTCCGTCCTCATCCGTGCCGCGGGGTATACGGACGCGGGCGGAGCGACCTTCCTCGAGCACGTCTGGCCGACTCAATCCACGACGCGGAACGTGGCGCGGCCCGCGAGCTGGCCGTCCTCGGTCTCGACGTCGACCGACCACGCGCCGGCGAGCGCGGCCGGCAGATCGCGCTTCTGTAGCGTGGATTTCAGGCGGACGATGCCGCTCGGCGTGCCCGGCACGCGCGTCGTCTCCTCACCCCATCGCTCCACCTCGGCGCCGTCTTTGCGCCAAACGTGGTGCAGCTTGTCTCCGTGGCCGCCGGGGACGACGACGTCGGTGACGCAAATGAGCTCGTGGATGACCGAGGCGTGCAGCTTCGTCACCTCCATCGAGAGGCGCCCGTCCTTGAGCATCTGCGTCCCGACCGCGGCGTAGGGGACGTGCATCGGCACCGGCGGGATGCCGCGACGCGCGACGTAGACGCCGCCGATGCCCGCGGCGAGCGAGGCGACGAAGAGCGCGAGGACCCACTTCTTGCGGAGGAGTCGCGCCGGCACGTGCAGCGTCCAGAAGAACACCACGGTGATGCCCGCCGCGAAGAGGAGCGAGGCGCGCGTCGGCGTATCCGGGAAGAGGGCGGGGATGACGAGGTTCAGACAGCCGAAGAGCGTGAAGCCGTGGAAGAGCGACGCGAGGACGCGCCACTTCATCAGCACGCGATCGAACACGATGTCGATCGTCGACAAGAGCGCGCACGCCGCGAGCAGGCCGACGAACCACGAGTTCGGATCGCCGAGCGTCGTGCTCTTCCAATAGAAGGGGAGCAGGAAGAAGAGCATCCCCTGGTACATGTTCTTGAGCGCGTACGTCATCGCGTAGAAGCGAAAGCGGACGCGCGCGTGGGCGAAGTCGACGTTCTCCTGCCGCGCGCCGCTGCCGAAGACGCGGAAGAAGAGGACGACGATGAGCCAGGTGAGGCTCAGCGAGACGGCGAGCCACCGGGCGTGCTCCAAGCCCTTCTGCGCGAACGCCACGACCGCCGCCCCGAGCCCGAGGGCGTAGACCGAGTGCAGCCACCAGAGGCGCTTGCCGTGTTTTCGAAGGAACTGCCGCACCTTGGCGGTGAGGCCGCGCGGGCCGGGCGCGGGCGCGCTCGCCATCGCGTCCACCATCGGCCCGTCCCCTTGCGCCATGGAGACAGTGTAACCCGTCCGCGCCCCTGACGCAGCGCGCCGCCGGCCGCCGCGGAGGACCGTGTCACCGGCGGCGCTCGCCGAGCTGCGCCTTGGCGGATGACGACGTTATGACCCGCCCGAGCTTGCCGCGCCGCCGTTCATGCCTCATTGCTTAAGCGTGGGAGAAAGCGCGAACGCTCCAACTATTCCCAGCGAGAGCTTGCTGGTCTTCAGCGACGTTCACCTCGGTAGCGACCTGAACGACCACCCGCTGCCCGGCATTCGCCGTTCGCCCACCATCGACAGCGATCTCGTCGCGCTCCTCGCGCACTACCGCCTCGTGCCGCCCAAGGCGAGCCGCTGGCGCATCGTCGTCGCGGGCGACTTCATCGACTTCATCGGCATGGCGATCCGCCCGCGCGAGGACGAGCTCGCGACCGCGCCGAGCGAGGAGGAGCGCGAGCACGGGCTCGGCAACGCGTCCGATCACGCGCGCGTAAAGGTGAAGCGCGTCGCGGAGCGCCACGCCAACGTCTTCCAGGCGCTCGCCGCCTTCGTCGCCGACGGCCACGCGCTCACGTTCGTGCACGGCAACCACGACGTCGAGCTGTACTGGGACGAGGTGAAGACCGAGATCAAGGCGCAGCTGTGGGCGGCGGCGAAGCGCGCGGACATGGACCGCGCCGTCTTCGAGGGGCGCATCGCCTTCAACGAGTGGTTTTTTTACGCGGAGAACCTCGCGTACATCGAGCACGGTCACCAATACGACGAGTTCTGCGCGACCGAGACGTTCATGGCGCCGCTGTCGCCGCGCGACCCGACGCGCATCCGGCGCGGGTTCTGCGACGTGCTCCTGCGCTTCGTCGTTCGGCAGACGCGCGGGCTGCGCGAGCACGGGCACGACAAGATGGGGCTCGTCGACTACGTGCAGTTCGGTACGCGCCTCGGGGTGCGCGGCGGCGTGCGCCTGCTCGTGCGCTTCATCTTCGCCGTGCGCGAGCTCTTCCGCGTGCGGAGCGAGTACTTCCTCGAGCCCGCGCGCGCGCTGCGCGCCGAGCACGAGCGGCGCATGGGGCTGCTCTCGGAGGCCACGCGCATCGGCCTCGATCGGCTGCGCGCGCTCGCGGCGCTCCAGGTGCCGCCGGTGACGGCGTCGATCAGCGGCATCCTCGCGAGCGTCCTGCTCGACCGGCTCGCGGTGGCGATGGCGTGCTCGCTCGCGCTCGTCGTGACCGCGCTCGTCGCCGGCGTTCGGCACGGCAACTTCTGGTACGCCGGCGCGTGCATCGCCGTCGCGTGGATGCTCGCCCACCGCTACCTCTCGCGCCGTCGCAAGGTCGACCCCGACGAGCTGCTCATCGAACGTGCGGCGCACCTGGGGCGGCTCTTTCCTGCGGCGTTCGTCGTGATGGGGCACACCCACGTGCCGCTGCGCGTGCCCGTCTCGCCGGCCACGACGTACATCAACGTCGGGTCGTGGGCGGAGGAGGAGGCCGACGGCGAGCGCGTGAGCACGCGCGTGCGCGCGGCGCGGACGCACCTCGTCATCGATCAGGACGCCGCGGGGCCGACGGCGCAGTTCCTCGCGTGGTCGCCGGAGGGGCCGCGGAGCTTCGTCGGTCCCGGCGCCGCCGCGACGGTGCCGACGCCGCGTGAGGGCGACGGCAGGGCGGGCGAAATCTCCGTGCCGCCGGCGCGCGACGACTAAGCTCGGGGCGTGCTCGTCGCCAGCGTCGTCGCCGCCGTCTTGGTCGTCGCCGCGGCGTGGCTCTACCTCACCGGCTCACGGCGGGGCGCGCCCACGGCGGCCGTCCCCGCCTCGCGCGTGAGCCGGCCCGAGGAGGCATCGACGCCGGCGATCGCGACGCTGCTCCTCGAGGACAACGTGTGGAGCACGTGCGGCTTGGACGGCCACGACGAGGACTGGGCGCGCTTCACCGCGTCGCCGGTGCGTGGATTCGGCGGCGTCCCGTGCGGCCGCCATCGCGTCGTCACGCGATGCGAGTCAGGCGCCGCGCTCCTGGACCTCGTGATCTACCCGGGCGAGGTCCTCGCGTGGCGCCTCGACGCGGAGCTCGCCCGCTGGGCGCCCGTGGCGGCGGACGGTAGCGTCTCGCCGGACGCGCTCGTCGTGCACCGCACGGTGCTGGGCGTGGCGCGCGCGCTGCGGGGTGACGCGGTCGTCGATCCGGAGGCCGTCGTCGGCCGCGCGGCGGCGGCGCTCGCGGTGCTCCTCGCCCGCGCGCGCAGCGCTGCGCCGGTCGCCGCCGTCGAGGCCGACGCCGCCGCCGCCGACGACGCGCTGCGCGAGGCAGCAGAGGAGCTCGGCGCGCCGCTCGTCGCCGTCCCGCTCACGCGCGCGCAGCTGTCGGCGCTCACCGGTCCCGTGGAGGCGCTGGCCGATGAGCTCGCCAGCGCAGGCGCCTGGGCCGAGAGCGCGCGCGTCGCGTCGCTGGGGTTGGCGGTGCTGCCGGGCGCGCCGCCGCTCCTCGTCGCGCTCGCGCACGCGCGCCTCGGCGTCGGCGGCGAGGAGGCGCGACGCGACGCGCGCATGCACCTGGACGCGGCGCTCGCGCGCGGTTCGGCGCTCGACCCTCGCGCGCGCGACCGGGCGCGCGCGACCCAAGCGCGGCTGGGCGCGATGGGGCCGCCCACCCGTCCGTGACGCGCGCGGCTGACGCGCCGCCTCACGCAGCGCATACCGTGGGGCGCGAAAGCGCCGCTGGGCGTGAAATCGTCGCGGCGGCGGCCGCAATAGCGTGGGACACGCGGCCTCGCGCGTCGTATGCCGTCCACGACCCAGCTCCACGAGGATCCATGCGCACGCACCTCACCATCGGTAGCCTCATTTTCTCCAGCTTCGTCGCCGCGTGCAGCGCCGCCAGCCCCGACGGCGGCAACGCCGCGCCCGGTGATGGGACGGGCGCATCTCCGGACGCCGGCGCGCTCCTCACGCCGGGGACACCCGGGCCTGGCGGGGGCGGCGGAGGCGGAGGGGACGGCGCAGGCGCGGACGGCGGCGCACCCGCGGGCGACGACGCCGGCGCGTCGGTGCGGGACGCGGGCAGCGCAGACTCGGGCGTGTTCGCGGTCGGGCCGCACCCGGCGTTCCCCCAGCTCGTGCGCGGCAAGGCCGGCGCAGGCGTGCTCACCGCGCCGGTCATCGTGCCCATCTTTTTTCCGGGCTACGACCACGCGGCGCAGGTGACAGACGAGCTCGCGGCGCTCGGCACGATCGGCACGTACTGGAAGGACACGGTCTCCGAGTACGGCGTCGGCGCGTACACGTTCCACGCGCCCATCCGCCTCACCGAGGCCGCGCCCACGTCGATCTCGGGCGGCCAGATCGTCAGCTGGCTCGCCGAGAAGCTGAACGGCACGCACACCGCGGAGTTCGGCACGCCGACCGACCAGTGGATGTACGTCATCTACTACCCGAAGACGTCCGGCGTGCAGGGCTCGTGCGCGGATCCCGCGCAGCACGGCGTCGGCTACGGCGGCTACCACGACGCGGTGCAGACGGCGACCGGCAAGACGATCGCCTACGGCGTCATCGCCGAGTGCGACAACTTCGGGCCGACCATCACCAACTCGCTCGACATGGTCACGGTGGCGGGCAGCCACGAGATCATCGAGGCGGTGACCGACACCACCCCGGGCGACGGCTACGCGTCGATCGACCAGATGCCGCTCGACGTCTTCCTCCAAGGCAACGAAGAGAACGGCGATCTCTGCGCCGTCAATCACGCCTTCTACCGCCCGAGCGGCTCGCCGTACCTTCTGTCCCGCGGCTGGTCGAACAAAGCCGCCGCGCTCGGCAACGTCGACCCGTGCGCCCCCGCCCTCTCCGATCAGCCGTTCGTCGGCGCGGCCGGCGTCATGCCGGACACCGTGACCGTGCAGGGCTCGGGCACGGGCCCTGGCGTCAACATCGCGGTCGGCGCGAGCAAGACGATCGACGTGCAGCTCTGGAGCACCGGCCCGACGGACGCGTTCACCGTGGCCGCCAAGCAGCACCGCGGCGAGTCGTCGCTCAGCTTCACGTGGGACAAGACCAAGGGCAAGAACGGCGACGTGCTCAAGCTCACCGTCAAGGTGAACAGCGCCGGTCAGGGCAGAATCGAGACGTTCGCCATCACGGCCGACATCGACGGCAGGCAGACGCCGGTCTGGGCCGGCGTCGTGAAGAGCTGACCCGAGCGCGGAGCGGCCGCGTCAGATGAAGCGACGCAGGTACTCGAACATCTGCTGACCCGCCGCGCGGAGGACGCGCCCCAGCCGGCTCGCGGCCGCGTCGCCTCCGTCCGAGAAAGACACGTCGAAGGCCACGGTGCCATCGCCCACCCCCGCCTGCTCGGCGCCGAGCTCTTCGAGCAGGTGGCGCATGGGCGCGTTCGTCTCGAGCACCTCGCCGCGGAACTTCGCGATGCCGCGCTCGGCGGCGGCCGCCGCCATCGTAAGAGCGAGCAGCTTGCCGAGGCCGCGCCTTTGGAACCAGTCCCCGACGGTGACCGCCGCCTCGGCGACGTCCGCCTCGTTCGGCAATCGAATGAAGCGCGCGACGCCGAGCGGCTCCTCGGTCTTGAGGTCGAGCGAGTCGCGCGTCGCGACGATCGCGACGTGTTGGTCGCCGTCGACCTGGGTGAGGTAGTCGAGCATCTCGTCCGCCGGCTGGCCGAGCTGCGCGAAGAAGCGCCGGTAGCGCGACTCGGGGGAGAGGCGCTCGATGGCCGCCTTCAAGGAGTCCTTGTCGGACGGCTGGATCATGCGCAGCGTCACGGTGGTCCCGTCCTTCAGCGTGTGCACCTCGCGGAAGTCCGGCCCGAACCGCATGCCTCTGCCATATCACGCCACGCGGAGCGCGCGGTCGACGCGGGGCGCAGCGCGCGGCGGCGCGGGGCTCAGCGTCATGCGCATGCCGTGGCGCGGCCGCAGCGTGACGAGGGGTTCGGGGTCGACCGGGTGCCCCGGCACGAGCTCGAGGGCGTAGCGTTGGGTGACCATCGCGACGATGAGCTGCGCCTCGAGCAGCGCGAAGCCGTTGCCGATGCAGAAGCGCGGTCCGCCGCCGAACGGCAGGTACGCGAGCTTCGGCCGCGCGGCGACCGCCTCGGGCAGGAAGCGGTCGGGATCAAAGCCCTCGGGGTTGTCCCAAAGCGCCGTCGAGCGATGGATGCTCCACGGGCTGATGCCGACGATGCTGCCCACAGGGACGCGAAAGCCGCGGATCTCGTCGTCCTCGATCGCCTGGCGCTCGAACACCCAGGCGGGCGGGTAGAGGCGCAGCGACTCCTCGATGACGCGCTTGGTGTACGCGAGGCGCCCGAGGTCCGCGAGGGTCGGCGTGCGATCGCCGAGCACCTCGCCCACCTCCGCGCGCAGCTTGCGCGCCACGTCCGGGTGGGTCGAGAGCAGGTAAAACGCCCACGCCAGGAGGTTGGCCGTCGTCTCGTGCCCGGCCATGACGAGGGTCATCACCTCGTCGCGAACCTGCACGTCGCTCATGCCCTCCTTGGTGTCCTCGTCGCGGATGGCCATGAGCATGCCGAGGAGATCGCCCGGATCCTCTGCGCCGCCGCGCCGCGCGTCGATGATGCGAAAGACGAGATCGTCGAGCGTCTTCTTCGAGCGCTTGAAGCGCAGGTTCTCCGGCGTGGGGACCCACGGCGGCACCGGCAAGAGCGACTCGACGTAGCGGTTGGTCCACGCGAGCGCATGCGAGAGCGCGGCGCCGACCGCGGACGCGTCACCGTCCAAGTCGGTGCTGAACAGCGTCTTGCCGACGATACGCAGGGTGAGGCGCATCATTTCGGTGTGCGCGTCGATGGCCGGGTCGGGGAGGGCGGCCCAGCGCGCGAGCATGTCCGTCGTGTCCGCGGCCATCGTGTCGACGAAGGCGCTCATGTGCTGCCGGTGGAACGCCGGCTGCGCGAGCTTGCGCTGCTTGCGCCAGAAGTCCCCCTCGCTCGTCAGGAGCCCCTTGCCGAGCACGAGCTTGAGGCCCGCGTAGCTGCGGCTCTTGGTGTACGCGCGGTGGTTCTCCACGAGAACGTGGTGCACGTCGACCGGATCGTGCAAGAGGTAGTAGTCCACGTGGCCGAAGCGCAGGCGCGCGAAGTCGCCGCACGTGCGCTGCGTGTTGACGAAGAGGGAGAGGGGGTCCCGCCACGCGTCCAGCAGATTTCCCAGCAGGGGCACGCCGGGCGGGCCCGGGGGCGCGCCGTTCTTGGTAGATTGTCGGCTCATGGTCCTTCCAAAGCGCTCGGAGCGTCAAAACGTGAGTCGACCCTCACGTTCTGGGCCAAATGTGAGCCAATCCTCACGTTTGTCAAGCCCTCTCGGCGCGCGGCGCGCGCCGAGCCAGGATCGCAGCCGCCAGCGGGTCGAGCGGATGCTGGACGCCGCGGGGCACGTGTTCGCCGAGACGGGCTTCGACGGCGCGACGACCGAGGCGATCGCCGAGCGCGCGGGCGTATCGATCGGCTCGCTCTACCAGTACTTCCCGAACAAGGAGGCCCTGTTCGAGGCGATCGCGGACCGGTACCTCGCGCGCGCGCGGGCGGTCTTCGAGCTTCACATGACGGCGGCCGCGATCGACGGGGGCTCATGGGAGGAGCTGATCGACCGCGCGATCGACGCGTTCGACTACCTCCAGCGCACCGAGCCCGGCGGGCGCGCGGTCTGGATGAACTGGGCCCGCTCCGCGCGCTTCTTCGCGGCGGGCGCGGCGCTGAACGCCGAATTTGCCGAGCGCGCGGAGGGGGTGCTCGCGCTGTACGCCGGCGGCCTGCCCGCGGAGCGCCGGCGCCTGGTCGCGACGATGGTGGTCGAGATCATCAGCAGCATGCTCTTCGTCGCCGTGCGCTCCGGGGAGCTCGGCCCGCAGATCGTGGCGGAGACGAAGGTCATCTTACGCCGCTACCTCGCCCCGCTCACGACCCCCGGCGCGCGCGCTGCGGGACGACCGGGACGAAGGGTCAACGAGAAGAGGCGCGCATGAAGGTCTATCAGGAGGCCCTCGAGGTTCGCACCGCGGGGCGCGGGCTCGTCGACGTGACGGCGGCGGTGCAGCATGTCGTCGGGGCGGCGGGCATCAAGACCGGGCTCTGCACGGTGTTTTGCCGGCATACCAGCGCCTCGCTCGTCATCCAGGAGAACGCCGACCCGAGCGTGCGCCGCGACATGGAGCGGTGGATGGATCGCGTCGCCCCGCACGGCGCCGGCTACGAGCACAGCGCGGAGGGGCCGGACGACATGCCTTCGCACTTGCGGACGATGATGACGCGCACGAGCGAGCAGATTCCTGTGGCCCGGGGCCGCCTCGCGCTCGGCACCTGGCAGGCGCTGTACCTCTGGGAGCACCGTTCGACCCCGCACGCGCGCGAGCTCGTCGTGCACATTGCCGGCGCTTGACGGCTGGGCCTCGTTCGAAGGACCCTGGCGATCGATGTCGGAGAAACGGACCTTCGCGATCGGGGATATCCACGGTGACCTCGACGCCGTGTTCAAGGTCCTCGCGTGCCTTCCGACGTTGACCAAGAACGACACGCTCGTGTTCGTCGGCGACTACCTCGACCGAGGCCCGATGTCCGCGCAGGTGATCGACTACGTGCGCAAGCTGCCCGAAAAAACGCCGGCGAGGGTCGTCTGCCTCCGCGGCAACCACGAGGACGCGTGGCTGAGGGTCATCGAGCGGGGGTGGCCGGAGTACGTGCTGCCGCCCGTCAACGGGTGCCTCGCGTGCATGCGTTCGTTCGTGGGCAAGCCGCCGCCCGCCGACGACGAGCGCGCCACGAGGGCCGAGATGGACATCATGCTGAGGGGCGCGTTCTTCCCCGACGAAGTCGTCACGTGGATGCGGAACCTGGCCTTTTACTATGAGGACGATCACGCCATCTACGTGCACGCCGGCTTGCCCCGCGCAGCAGACGGCTCGTTCCAACACCCGTCGCACGTGGAGCCGCAGATCGCCCTCCTCTGGTGCCGCGAGGAGGCGTTTTTTCGCGACTACCGCGGCAAGCTCGTCGTCTTCGGGCACACGACGACGGCGTGCCTACCGCCCGAGCTCTCGTCGTACACGCCGGACGATCCGAACGACATCTGGGCGGGCCCATGCACCGTGGGGCTCGACACGGGGGCAGGGAAGGGCGGCTTTCTCACCGCCCTCGAGCTGCCGGCGATGCGGGTCTACGAGTCACGCTGAGCCGCGCGTCTCTGCGGGAGAGATTCCTTCGAGGAGAATCGCTTGAAGCGATCCTCTCAGAAGAATCCTCTCAAGATACGCCCGCCGCGGCGCGGTCCAAGTACTCGTCGAGCGCGTGTAGGACGAGCGTGTTGCCGTCCTGCACATACTCGGCGAGCTTCGCCTCGCAGCGATCGACGGAGCCAAGGAAGCGCGTGAGCACCGCCGGGTCCTCGAGGCTCTCGGCGGCCATGCCGTAGCCGACCTTCTCGAGGTAGCGCGCGTTCATCACCTGCTCGAACTGCTTGCCGAGCGGCACGCTCAGCATCGGCTTGCGCAAATACACGGCCTCGCCCATCAGCGTGAAGCCGCCGCCCGCGACGACGGCGCGCGCGGTCGCGAGATCCTCGATGAAGCCCGCTTCGCTGAACGGGCGGTAGCGGAGGTTCCCGTCGACCTGGTCTTCGGTGATCGCCCGGCGCATGCCGTAGATGCGGCAGGGGACGCCGCTCTTGGCGAGCGTACGCGCGAGGCCCTCGTTGCCCTCGGCCGTCTGATAGACGAGCAGGTGATCGCCGCGCGACCTTCGAGAGGCCGCGGCCAGGATCTCCGGCCGCAAGATCGGCGGGAAGAGGTGCGTGTTCGGCTTGCGCACCTTCGGGCGGAAGAAGGTCGTGATGAAGTACTCGTCGCAGAACGGGAGCTTTCCCTTGATGAACGTGCGCGTGACCTCGAAGGCCGCGCGCTGGCCTTCGAGGATGTCGTCGTCGTGGGTGCAGCGGTTGATGATCTGCATGTTGTCGATCGACACGATCGGAAGGCGGTGCGTCTTGGCGTAGAGGTACGTCCACGACTCGAAGTCGCTGACCACGACCTGCGGCTTGAAGTCGCCGAGGCGGTCGAAGTAGGCCGCGATGTTCTTCGGCAGGCCCACCGCGCCGCTCGTGAGGTTGCTCCAGATGGTCTTGCCCATCCGGACGCGGTTCTCCTCGGTGATCATGTGGAAGCCGTGGATGCGCGTCACGTCCGCGAACCGCTTCTGCAAGAAGTCCACGGCGCGACCCGAGGCCATGATGCTGACCTCGTGCCCCTGGCCGACGAGGTGCTCGAGCATGACGCGAGAGCGCATCGCGTGCCCCATGCCTTCGCCGACCACGCCGTAGAGGATCTTCATGCCGCGGATGGTAACCTGATCGGCCATGCGTCGGCGCCGCATCTGGAGCGAAACGGTCCCGTACGCGACGTTGACGAGCGCGCGGACGATCGCGCTCCTCACGCGGTACCGGCTCGGCGTGAAGGTCGCCGTGCGACCGGACACGCAGGTTGGGCTCGAGGACGCCCTCGCGCGGCTCGTGGGGGAGGGGATCGACGTCGCCGTGTGGCCGATGCTCGCCGACACCGACGGGCGCTGGGCCAACGCGAAGAACCACGGCGCGTTCGCGGCGTTCGCGCGCGACGTGGCGCGGCGCGCGGCCGCTGTCGCACGCGGCGCGTCGGGGGCGGGTGTGCGGGAGCTCGTCGTCGATCTCGAGCCGGCCATCGAGGACGTGCGCTTGGCGCTCGGCAGCGTGCGCGCGGCGGGGCGGCTGCTCGAGTCGGTGGCCGACGGCTCGCGGCTCGCGGCCGCGCGCGGCGCCTTCACCGCCCTCGAGCGCGAGATGTCCGACCACGGCATGGACACGCTCGCGGTCGCCGTGCCCATGGTGCTGCTCGATCGCCCGGCGTCGACCCGGTGGCAGGGCCTCCTCGGCACGCCGGTGGACGGGCCCGCGTGGTCGGGCGTCAACGTGATGCTCTACACGTCGATCCTCGAGGGGTGGTCGCGCGGCCTCTTCGACCGGCGCGGCGCCATGACCGTCCTCGGCGCCGCGTGCCGCGCGACGGCCGAGCGCTTCGGCGCGCGCGGGAGCGTGTCGCTCGGCGCCGTCGGCACCGGCGCGTTCGGCGACGAGCCCACCTACCGCGCGCCGTCCGAGCTCGCGCGGGACGTCGCCATCGCGCGCGCCGCCGGCGTGGACGACCTCACCCTCTTCGACCTGGGCGGCGTGCTCGCCCGCGGACCGCACGAGGCGTGGCTCGACGCGTTCGTCGAGACCGAGCCCGATCCCGCCGCCGCGCCCGAGAGCTTGCGCGGCCGAGCGGCCCTCTCGCTCGCGGGCCTGACCGGCGCTTCGCTCGGGTGGATCGCGCCGCTCCTCCGCCGCCGCGGATGACCGGCCTGACCGCGCGGCACAGATCGTTTCGCCGGGTGCCCCGTCCCTATTGTGTTCCTCTCGCAGGGCGCGGCGAAGGGGCCGCTCAAGGAAAGGATCGGCGAGCTCGTGCGCCTGAACGCCGACATGGCGAAGCTCGAGCAGCAGGTCGCGACGACGCGCGAGCAGATGCAGGAGTACCGCGTCCGCATGAACGAGCTGCACGACCAGATCTTCACGCTCAAGGCGGTGAGGAGCGCGGGGCCCTTGATGGTCAGCCTCGAGGCGAAGATGCGCGAGATCAGCGACAAGCTCTCGAAGGCGACGATCGACGTCGTGGGTTTGCAGGAGAAGCAGATGATCGCGCGCATCCACTTCCAAGACGCCGTCGCCGAGTTGTCGCTCGACAAAAACGAAGAGGCGCACGCTTCGAAGTGAAGCGCGCGCCTCTCGTGACGCGTCGGGTGGGTCTAGCGGGTCAGCGCGGGAAGCCGGGCATCCCGCCGCCCATCCCCGGGAGCGCCGGCGGCGCGGGGCCGTTCGGGTCCGCCATGTCGTTCAGGTCGCTCGCGAGCGCCCAGAGCGGGAAGAACCAGTAGAGGATCATGTGCCGCGCGGGCGCCTGAATGCCGTTCGCCTGCTTCACGCGCGCGACCTCCTTCGGGAGGACGAGCAGGTGGTAGTACCAGGTGTAGAACTGCACCAGCGTGACGAAGGTGACGGCCCACGGCCACCACGCCGCGTTGCCGCCCATGGCGCGCAGCTCCTTGATCATCCCCATCCACTGGATGACCGAGAAGACGAACGCTCCGAGGAAGACGAGGTAGCCGATGTACGCGAGCGAGTAGATCTCCGTGGCGTTGCCGATGATCGCGAAGACCTGGCTGCCGACGCTGCCGGCGATGATCCACAAGAAGCCGGTGATGAACGCGTTGCGGCGCTTCGGGCGTGTGCCCGGCGCGACCTGTCCGAACGCCGCGCCCTGCGCCGCGCCGAACGCGCCGCCCATCGCGGCGCCGAAGCCCTGGGATTGCGGCTGGCCGTAGGCTTGCTGCTGTTGCTGCGGGGGCTGGCCGTACCCTTGCTGCGGCGGCTGGCCGTAGCCCTGCTGCGAAGGCTGCCCGTAGGCTTGCTGCTGCGGCGGAGCGCCATAGGCTTGCTGCTGTTGCGGCGCGCCGTAGCCAGGCTGTCCGCCCGGAGGCGCTCCGTAGCCTTGCTGCGCCTGCTGCGGCGGCTGACCGTAGTCCGGCTGGGCGGGGGGCGCGCCGTATTGCGGCTGCTGCCCGCCCGGAGGCGCGCCGTATTGCTGCTGCTGCGGCTGGCCGTAGTCCGGCTGCTGCTGCCCCGGCGGGCCGTACCCCGGCTGCTGCTGCGGGCCGCCCTGCTGCGGCGGCACTCCGTATTGCTGCGCCATCTGGTTGTACGCGTTGCCTTGAATCAGCTGCGTCCCTCCCTTCCACTGCGGGTTGTTCGGGTCCGGCTGCTGCTGCTGCTGCGGCGGCTGCCCCGGCTGCGGGGGATAACCGGGCGGAGGACGATATCCGGGGGGAGGCTGATTCATGGACGAGAAGGGTAACCAAACCGGACGCCCCATGTGAAACAAAAGGAAGGCATTTCGTTTTTGTCGGCCGGGCGTGGCGGAGGCGGCCGATAAACGCGCAACCGGCGTGATTTACCGAAGAAACAGGCCCATTGCGACGCGCGCAGGGTCGCCGCGGGCCCGCGGCCGTCGCGTTTTGGGCCTCGACCTGCGGTCGAAACGCGGGCGAAGCGCATCCGCGCGCGTCGCCCTCCGACGGCTTCGGGAGCGGGTCGTGCTG
>JAYVXL010000823.1:0-3378 GCA_043785185.1 Myxococcales bacterium | reverse complement strand
AGGTCACGCTGCTCGACGGCGGGCCTGGCGCGAGCGCGCTCGCGGGCGGCGCGCTCGACCTCGCGCCGTGGGAGGACGCAGAGGAAGAGGCCGACGATGCGGCGCTGGCCGAACCGGCGGCGCGCGGCGTGCTGGACGCGCTGGCGGAGCTCTTCGAGATCCTCGCGGCGCCGACGACGGTCGCGACGGTCGCCGGCATCCTGAGGAGCGCGCGCGCGAGCGATCGCGCGCTGCTCGATCTCGGGGCGCTCGGCGCGGGGCTCGTGCTCGTGCCGCGCGCCGAGCACCCGGGGTGGGACGCGGGGGCCCTCGCCCGAGCGTGGAACGACACGCGCCTCGCGCGCGGGCGTGGCCTCGAGTTCGTCGCGGTCGACGCGACCACGACGCGCCTCGCGGACGAGCGACACCTCGCGCACGCGGAGATGGCGGCGCGGCACGACGAGCCCGCGCGCCTCGCCTGGCTGGCTGAGCGGCTCGCCGAGGCCGTCGCGCGCTACGCGGGCGGGCGCGTCGTAGGCCTCGTCACGCCGCCGTGGCTCGGCGTCGACGCGCCGCGCGCGCGCGCGCTCTCGGACGCCGCCCGTCTGCCCTGCGGCGAGGCGATGCTCGGCCCGGGCGGCCCGGCGGGGCTGCGCTTCGAGCGCGCGCGCGATCGCGCGCTCGCGCGCGCCGGCGTCCAGGTCACGCGCGCGCGCGCGACCGAGGTCGGCCGCGCCGAGACCGGCGACGGGTGCGTCGTGCGGCTCGAGAGCGGCGCGCTCGACGCCGATCGCGTGGTGCTGGCGACCGGCGGCCTCGTCGGCGGTGGGCTCGCCTACGCGCCGAGCGCCTCGGTGCTCGCCGGCGAGATGCCCGCGCGCGCGCGCGCCTCGATCGCGTCGACCGTAGAGGCGCCCGTCACGATCGGCGCGCACGGTCGCGCGCTCGGCGTCCCCGGATCGCTGTTCGGCGAGAGCCCGGAGTCGCTCGCATGGCCGACCGCCGCGGGGACGCCGCTCATCGAGCGCGCCGGCGTCCTCGCGTCACGGACGGGCCACGCGGGCGGCGCGCTCTTCGCGGCGGGCGACGTCGTCGCCGACCGGCCGCGCACGTGGCTCGGCGCGCTCGCGCAAGGCGCGCGCGCCGGCGCCGCCGCCGCCGCGCGCACCGAGTGACGGACGCGGCGGCGCGCCCTCGCTACTTCGCGACGGCGCCCGTGCGCAGCAGCTGGCCGCGCAGGAGCTGGTAGCCGACACGCAGCGCAAAGTCGGCGGACGCCGACGGATCCGCGGGGATGTTCCGCGCCGCCGAGCCCTCGGGCTCCGTCGCGCCCGCCTCCGGCGACGCGCCGGCGTCGAGCTTGATCTGTGGCCGCGCGTCGCGCGGCGTCCCCTCGCCCGACAGGTGCCCCTCGAGGTCGCGCTCGCGCAGCACGAAGCCGCCGCCGTCGGGTACGCGGCTCGACTCGATCGCGATGTCCGGGTGGACGCCGTCCGCCTGAATCGCGCGCCCGCTCGGCGTGTAGTACCGCGCCGTCGTGAGGCGGAGGCCTGCGCCGCCCGGCAGCTCGAGGATCGACTGCACGCTCCCCTTGCCGAACGTGTTCGCCCCGACGATCGTGGCGCGCTTGTTGTCCTGCAGCGCGCCGGCGACGAGCTCCGACGCGCTCGCGCTGTACTCGTTGACGAGCACGACGACGGGCAGCTCGCTGAACGCGCCGCCCGCGCGCGCCTTCGCCTCGTCGATGACCTGACCGCGGTGGCGCATCGTGTAGATCGTGCCGCCGTTCAGGAACTCGTCGGCCGTCTCGGCGGCCTCGTCGACGAGCCCGCCCGGATCGTTGCGGAGGTCGAGCATCACCCCGGCCAGGCTCCCCTTCGCCTCGGCGCGCAGCTTCCCCGCGGCAAGGAGCAGCTCGTCGTGCGTGTGCTCCTGGAACTGCTTGATGCGCACGTAAGCGACGCGGCCGTCCATGAGCTTCGAGGCGACGCTCGGGACGTGCACGATCTCGCGCACCAGCTCGAACATGAGGGGGTCCTTCTGCCCCTCGCGCCGAATCATCAGGCGCACGTGCGTCCCCGGGGTGCCGCGCATCTTGCGGACGACGCGATCGAGCTTCTCGCCGACGGCGCTCTCGTTGTCGATCGCGAGGATCTTGTCGCCGCTCCGGATGCCCGCCTTCGCCGCAGGCGAGCCCTCGATCGGCGCGATGACGGTCAGCATGTCCCCGCGCGCGTCGACCTCGATGCCGACGCCGCCGAACTTCCCCTCGGTCTCGCTCTGAAAGAGCTTCCACTCCTGCGGCGGCAGGTAGCTCGAGTGCGGGTCGAGCTCGGCGACCATCCCGACGATCGCGCCGTTCACGAGGCGCGCGCGCTCGACGGGCTCGACGTAATTGTTCTCGACCTGGACGAGGACCCGCCCGAGTTGGAGGGTGGCGGCGTACGGGCTCTCGTCGGACGGGGTCGCCCGGGCAGGGCGGCCGCCGAGGAGCGACGTCGACATGCCGCCGGCGAAGGCGACGAGCGTAAAAAGAGGCAAAAGGAGCGTTCGTTTCACGGCCGAGAGGCTATCAGGCCCGCGAAATTCCAGGAAACCGTGCTTGGCGAGGACGCTTGTCGCGCTTTGTCGTAGCAACGCGCCGATTACCCCTGGTAGTCTCGGTTCATCTGGCGCTCGGTAACGGCCGGCTCCCGGCACGCCGAGGGTGGTGAGGATCACGAGAAGGAGGTCCCCTGTGGCTGACAAGGAGTCGATGTCGAACTTGCGCACGGAAGGGTCCAAGACGGACAAGCGCAAGCAAAGTCTCTACTTCCCGGAGTCGATGCTCCAGGAAATCAAGGAGGAGGCCGCGCGCCTCGATCGCTCCTTGTCCTGGGTCGTTCAGCGCGCGTGGAAGATCTCGCGCATGGAGATCAAGAAGCTCCCGAGCGTGAACGAGGTCGAGGGAGCCGACGACGAAGACGAGGGCTGAGCGCCTGCGGTCGGTCTTCGGGCGTTTCGGAACGAAGAGCGCGTCGTGGAAAAGCCCGAATCGATCGCCCCCTCCGTCAGACCGCCGGGTGAAAACCACGCGTTCGTGATCGCGGAGGACGGAACGCGCCTCTTCGTCCGCTCGAAGGACGACGCGCACCCGCCCGAATCGGTCCGCGCCTTTCTTTGCGACGGGATCGCGTGCGACGGCTTCATCTGGAAGTACGTTTGGGACGATCTGTCGCCTCTCGTTCCACTGACGCACTGGAACTACCGGGGTCACGGTCGCAGCGCGCGGCCGCGGGACCCGGACCGCATCGACATCGCGGCCCACGCCGACGATCTCATGAGCGTGCGGCGCGACGCCGGCGATCCGCCCGCGATCCTGTTCGGCCACTCGATGGGCTGCCAAGTCGCGCTCGAAAC
>JAYVXL010000822.1:0-3383 GCA_043785185.1 Myxococcales bacterium | reverse complement strand
CGTACACCAAGGCGTTCGACGCGATCCGCGAGGTCTTCGCGCAGCTCCCCGACGCGCGCGCGCGCGGCTGGAGCGCCGGCCGATTCAGCTTCAACGTGAAGGGCGGGCGCTGCGAGGCGTGCGGCGGCGACGGCACGGTGAAGGTCGAGATGCATTTTCTCGCGGACGTCTTCGTGCCGTGCGACGCGTGCGGCACGAAGCGCTACAACGCAGAGACGCTCGAGGTGAAGTTCAAGGGCAAGTCGATCCACGACGTCCTCGAGACGAGCGTCGACGAGTGCCGCGAGCTCTTCCGCGCGTTCCCGCAGCTCGCGCGCCAGCTGGGCACGCTCGCGGAGGTCGGCCTCGGGTACATGAAGGTGGGGCAGCCCGCGCCGACGCTCAGCGGCGGCGAGGCGCAGCGTGTGAAGTTGAGCCGCGAGCTCGGCAAAGTCCAGACCGGCCGCACGCTCTACGTCCTCGACGAGCCGACGACGGGGCTGCACTTCGAGGACATCCAGAAGCTCCTCGGCGTCCTTTACCGCCTCGTCGAGTCCGGCAACTCGGTCGTCGTCATCGAGCACAACCTCGACGTCATCAAATGCGCGGACTGGATCGTCGACCTCGGACCCGAGGGCGGCGCGCGCGGCGGTCGGCTCATCGCGGCGGGGACGCCGGAGGATGTCGCCCGCACAGCGGCCTCCTTCACCGGGCAGCACCTCGCGCCGCGTTTGGGCGCGCGTCGCGGCTAGCTTGGCGGCGGCGGCCGCGGACTAAGGTGACGACCAGACGACGTGGTCCTCGGCGGCGGCGACCACGTCGGCGCGGACGAACGGGACCGGGCGGTTCTGGTTGCGACGCCACCGCTCCGCCTCGTCGCGGAAGTGCGGGCTCGTCGTATTCCAGACCTCGCCGCCGGGCAGCGCGTTGCGCGCGACCGGGCCGGTCGGCGTCATCTCGACGACGAAGCGCTGCGTCGGGCCGCTGCCGTAGGCGAACGACGTCTTCGCGAGCGTGCTCCCGATGCCGTAGTACGCCGCGTCGATGTTGAAGCCGTCCCCGTGCCGCGGAAACCCGTTCGGGAAGACCGGGTCGGTGTCCGGCGGGATCGACAGCGTCGGCCAGATTCCGCCGAGCGCGCCGAAGGTGATGCGGTGGAGCTTGCCCCATCGCCACGCGCCCGTGTCGGCGCCGAGCTTCGCCGTCAGGTAGTCGAGCCCGTCGAGCAGCGCGAGGAGCGCGCGCTGGTCGCGCGTCTCGACGACGCCGGTGGTCGTCAGGTCGTCGAAGAGGATGCTGTCCTTCAGCGTCGCATCGTACGTCTTCAGCTTCGTCGGCTCGGCGACCATGAGGTTCGCGAGCATGCGCACGCGCGACTCGCCGAGGTAGCTGTACGGCACGGCCAGCGTCCCGATCTCGTCGTCGAAGACGGCGTGCACCATGCCGACGAGCCACGCGTTGAACACCGTCGTCGCCTTGCTCGCGGTGACCTCCACGGGATCGGTGACGGGGCTGTCGTCCTCGAGCGAGACGCCGGCGGCCGCGTCGTAGTCGCTCACGGTCGCCCACTTCGTGAGCGCGTCCTCGACGTCGGCGATGAGCGTCGGCGAGTAGCGCGCGGCGGCGACGAGCGCGGCGATGTCGGGGTGCGAGCCCGGCGTGGCCCGCTCGGCCTTCGCGTTCGCGATGGTCCGAAGCAGCTTCGGCGCCAAGAGGCGCCCGATCGCCGAACGCGCGTCGGACTGGATGTTCGCCATGTCGTCGAGCGTCATCGGGTGGCCGACGTTCTCGATGCGCTGGTGCACGCGCCCGACGCGGAAGCCGGGGTCGTGGATGCAGCCGGTGTAGATGGGGTCCCCGTTCGGCAGCAGGTCGTTCGAAGGATCGTTGTCGAGCGTGACGCCGACTTGATCGCCGTTGGCCGTGCCGATGTACTGCCGCTGCGGGTTCTTGACGTGCGGGACGTACGCCTCGGCCAGGAAGGCGCCCGTCCACTCGGCGGTGCCGTCGCCCGGGAGCACCATGCACGGGAGCGAGCCCGAGTACGTGGCCGGCGTCCACGTGTACGCCGCGCGGTCGCGCAGCGGAATCTGCGACTGGGACGTGTAGAAGATGTCGCCGTGCGTGTCGGCGACGACCCAGTTTTGTGCGCCGACCGCGAAGCTGCGGAAGGCCGCGCGAGCGTCCTCGACGTTCTTGGCCTGCACGAGCTTGATGATCGCGTCGATCTCGCCCGTGGGCTTGTCCCCCGTCCACTTGACGCTGAGCGGGCTCGCCGTCGGCGGGTGCACGGCGTGGTCGCCCCCGATGTTCGGCACGAGCGGCCCGTGGTGCGGGACGATGAGCACGTCGAACTCGTACGGGCTCGCGCCCGCGATCGCGATCGACTCGTGCGATTTCTGGAACGCCACGGGCTGGCCCTTGAAGACGACGCCCGTGCCGTCGGCCGTGAGCGTCTCCTTGTAGACGTCGGTGACGTCGTAGTCGGCCGTCGTCCCGCCCCAGGCGATGTTCGCGTTCATGCCGAGGATGATCGCGGGAATGCCGGGGAACGAGAGCCCTGCGAAGTCGAGCGGCGCCTTCGGGTCGCGGACGGAGATGTGCACCATCCAGAAGACGCTCGGCGAGCTGAGCGAGAGGTGAGGATCGTTCGCCAGCATCGGGTGGCCCGTCGCCGTGAGCTGCGGGCCGACGACCCAGTTGTTCGAGCCCGTGAACGGCTTGTCGCCGAGCAAGTGCCGGAGCTGCTGGAGCCCCTTGCTGAACGCGCTCGCGCCTTCGAACGTGGCTTCGGGGACGCGCGTGGTCGCGACCTTGCGCAGCGGGGCGGCGCCGTGCGCGACCGGCATGCCGGTGAGCGCGGTGTCGTTCGGGAAGCCGTTCATCACCAGCGTCGGGTCGAGCGGCGCGAAGCGGAGGACGTCGTTCGGGAAGCCGACGCGCTTTACGAGCGCCGGGTCTGCGGCGGCCGCAGAGAACGTCGCGCGGATCGCGCCGACGAACTGCGTGAAGGCGATCTCGTCGTCGGCCTGGTAGCCGAGGTTGAACGACTGAAAGCGGCCCACGGCGAGCACATCGGCGCCCGTCCACGGCGCGAACGCCTGCTTTTTCAGGCCGAACATCTCGTCGGGGTAGTGCTCTTGCCCGGCGTTCACCCGCGCGTTGAACTGGTTGATGCCGTCGACGTACGCGTCGATCCACTTCTTCGCGGTGCCGCCGGCGGGGAGCGCGTCGTACGTCTGCTTGGCGACGCGGGCGAGGCCGACGGTGCGGATGGCGATGTCGCTGTCGATGAGGCTCGCCGCTTGGTCGCCGAAGATCTCGGCCAGGCGCCCCGTCGCCGAGCGGCGGAGGATCTCGAGCTGCGCGGTGCGGTCCTTGGAGACCTGGTAGCCCTGCACGCG
>JAYVXL010000821.1:0-10965 GCA_043785185.1 Myxococcales bacterium | reverse complement strand
CGGGCGAGCTCGATCCGGCCGTCGTTCGGCCCGGCTCGGCGACGGCGGACAAGACGTTCCTCGCCGTCGTCATGCCGATGCGCATCTGAGCCGCGCGGCGTGGCGGCGGGCGCGCCCGACGGGCCGGTGACGCGGCCGCTCGTCATCGAGCACGTCTCGGTGCGGCAGATGCGGAACCTCGCGACCGTCGACCTCGACCTCGGCCCGCGCTTCAACGTCATCTCCGGCGACAACGGGCAGGGCAAGACCAACTTGCTCGAAGCGCTCTACGCGCTCGCGACGAGCAAGAGCTTCCGCGCGAGCCGCCCGGGTGAGCTCGTCGCCCACGGCGCGGAGCTCGCGAGCGTGCGCGGGCGCGTCCGCGAGGGCGACGTGGCCCGCGAGCAGTCGGTCGGCGCGCGTGCGGGCGCGCGCCTCGTGCGCATGGATGGCAAGCGCCCGCCGAGCCTCGCGGCGTACGCCGTCGCGACGCCCATCGTGGTCTTTCACCCCGGCGAGATCGCGCTGTCGATGGCGGGCGGCAGTGAGCGCAGGCGTCTCTTGGACCGCGTCGGCCTGTACCTCGAGCCGTCGTCGATGGGCGAGCTCGAGAGCTACACGCGGGCGCTGCGCGAACGGCAGAAGGCGCTCGAGGTGCGCGGCGCGTCGGCCGGCGATCTCGCGCCGTGGGAAGAGCTGGTCGCTCGCCACGGGGTCCGCGTGATGCGCACGCGAAGGCGCGCCGCCACCGAGCTCGCGGCCGAAGCCGAGCGCGCGTTCGCGCGCATCGCCGCGGCAGGCCTCGTCCTCCGCGCGACGTATGCTCCCGGCGCGCCCGAGGACGAGGCGGCGTTCCGCGAAGCGCTCGCCCATAGCCGGGTGCGGGACGCGCGACGCGGCGCCGCGAGCCAAGGGCCGCACCGCGACGACCTCTCGCTCGCGATCGGCGAGCACGCCGTCCGCGGTGTCGCCTCGCAGGGCCAGCACCGCGCCGTGGTCCTCGCGCTCAAGGCCGCGGAGGTCGAGGTCATCGGCGCGGCGCGCGCCGTCCGCCCCGTGCTCCTCCTCGACGATGTGTCGAGCGAGCTCGATCGGGGGCGAACCGCCGCCCTGTTCGCGTTCCTCCGCGCGCACGACGGCCAGGTGTTCCTGACCACCACGCGCCCAGAGCTCATGGACACAGGCCCTCCCGGGGCCGCCGCCGACCGCTTGGATTTCCGCGTTGAATCGGGGACCGTTCGCCCGCTGTGAACGATCGCGCCTGTGGGTAACCTGAGGCCTAGATCGGGAGAACCTAAGTGGCCGATATCGTTGAGAAAGGCGCGCAATTCTCGCTTGCGAGGAAAAGGCGATCGTTGTAGACTACGGCACGCTTGACGGCGAGCGCCTCCGGGGTCGGAACTCAGTTCGACCAATCAATACCGGTTTTTACCTGAATCGCTCGCCCCTCAAACGTCCCAAGCAATGACCAACGCCAGCCTCCCCGAGAGCCCGAAGAGCATCCCGCCGCCGAACGCCGCCGCGTACGGCAGCGACAACATCACCGTCCTCGAAGGGCTCGAGGCTGTCCGCAAGCGACCGGGCATGTACATCGGCGACGTGCACGACGGCTCGGGTCTGCACCACCTCGTGTGGGAGACGGTCGACAACGCGGTCGACGAGCACCTCGGCGGCTACTGCTCGCGGATGGACGTGACCATCCACTTCGACGGCTCGGTCACCGTCGAGGACAACGGTCGCGGCATTCCGACCGGCAAGCACGTCGAGATGAGCAAGAAGCTCGGCAAGGACGTGAGCGCGGCGGAGGTCGTCATGACGATCCTCCACGCCGGCGGAAAATTCGATCACTCGAGCTACAAGGTCTCCGCGGGCCTCCACGGCGTCGGCGTCAGCGCCGTCAACGCCGTCAGCGAGTGGCTCAAGATGGAGATCAAGCGCGAGGGGCAGGTGAACTTCCAGGAGTTCCGTCGCGGCGTCCCTGTCGCGCCCATCGCCGAGATCGGCACCTCCGATCGCACGGGCACCAAGATCACGTTCAAGCCCGACTCGGAGATCTTCGTCGGCGTCACCGATTTCTCCTACGACATGCTCGCCAGCCGCCTTCGCGAGCTGTCGTTCCTGAACGCCGGTTTCGTCATCTCGCTCACCGACGAGCGCGCCGAGGGACGCAGCGAGATCTTCGAGTACAAAGGCGGCATCCGCGAGTTCGTCGAGCTCTTGAACAAGGCGAAGGAGCCGGTCCACGAGCACGTCGTGCACATCAACGCCGAGGTCCCATCGGAGAGCGGCGCGCCGATCCAGGTCGAGGTCGCGCTGCAGTGGAACTCGAGCTACGCGGAGCAGATCTTCGCGTACACGAACAACGTCCACAACCGCGACGGCGGCACGCACCTCACCGGATTCAAGGCGTCGCTCACGCGCGTGTTCAACAACTACGGCGCGGCGCAGAACCTCTTCCGCGAGGTCAAGAACGGCCTGTCCGGGGAAGACATTCGCGAGGGCCTCACCGCCGTCATCAGCGTGAAGCTCCCCGACCCGAGCTTCGACTCGCAGACGAAGAGCAAGCTCGTCTCGAGCGAGGTGAAGGGCATCGTCGAGAGCGTCGTCGTCGACAAGCTCGGCCAGTACTTCGAAGAGAACCCGTCGCCGGCGCGCAAGATCATCGAGAAGACGATCCTCGCGGCGAAGGCCCGCGAGGCCGCGCGCAAGGCCCGCGAGGTCGTGCGCAAAGGGCAGATGGACTACACGAGCCTGTCCGGCAAGCTCGCCGACTGCCAGACGAAGAACGCCGAGGAGGCGGAGCTCTACATCGTCGAGGGAGACAGCGCAGGCGGCTCGGCCAAGCAGGGCCGCGACCGCAAGTTCCAGGCGATCCTCCCGCTCAAGGGCAAGATCCTGAACGTCGAGCGCGCGCGCCTCGACAAGATGCTCTCGTCCGCAGAGATCGGGACGCTCATCACCGCGCTCGGATGCGGCATCGGCACGCCCGAGCAGGGCGGCTCGTTCGACATCGAGAAGCTCCGCTACCACCAGATCGTCTTGATGACCGACGCCGACGTCGACGGCAGTCACATCCGCACGCTGCTCCTCACGTTCTTCTACCGGCAGATGCCGGAGATCATCGAGCGCGGGTACTTGTACATTGCACAGCCGCCGCTCTACCGCGTTCACAAGGGCAAGAAGGGCCTGTACATGAAGGATCAGGCGGCGCTCGACCGCTTCTTCCTCGAGCAGGGCGTCGAGGGCCTCGCGGTGCGCGCGAGCAAGGGTCCGACGCTGTCGGGCGACCCGCTGCAGCGCCTCTCCGAGCGCCTGCGGATGTTCCGCAAGGCGCTCAGCAAGATCGATCGACGCGCCGATGCGCGGCTCGTCGCGGCCGTCCTGCGGGCCAGCGGCATCGGCAAGATCGAGCTGCGCGAACGAAAGAAGGTCGAGGCCGCGGTGCCGCTCATCCGCGCGCGCCTCGAGAAGCGCTACCCCGACATCTTCCCGCTCGCGATCGACGTCGGCTGGGAGACGGAGCACGGCGCGGCGACGATCACGATCTCCCCGCGACCGGGCTCGAACGCGCGGCAGGTCACGATCGACTGGAACCTGGTCGAGTCCGCCGAATACGAGGAGCTCTACGCGATCGAGCAGGACGTCCGCTCGATCGGCCCGGCGCCCTACTTCGCGAAAGTCGTGAAGGGCGACGACGGCGAAGGTGCCGGCATGGAGACGGCGCTCGAGGACGCCGACGCGCTCTGGGACTTCATCGACGCGCGCGGCAGGAAGGGCTGGAGCCAGCAGCGCTACAAGGGCCTCGGCGAGATGAACCCCGAGCAGCTCTGGGAGACGACGCTCGATCCGAACGCGCGCGTGATGCTGCAAGTGCGCCTCGACGACGCGGTGCAGACCGATCAGATCTTCACGATCCTCATGGGGGACCAGGTCGAGCCGCGGCGCGCGTTCATCGAGCAGAACGCGCTGAACGTGAAGAACCTGGACATCTGATCCACCGCCCGTCGCCGCCACGGGCCGTCCACGTCGGGAACGCCAAAAAACAAGCGCAGGGCGCGCGCCGGCCCACAGTGTAGGTCTGGCACTGACGTTGCACCTTGCTGGGCATGCGACTGCGCGCGCTGTCCCTTCTTGTCCTGACGGCGCTCGCCTCCGCGTGCTCGTCGAACGTCGTCGGCACCGATCAGGGCGCGGGCGAGGCCCAGAGCGAAACCGACCCGGTTCGGGCGCGCCTCGGCGAAGCGTTCCTCATGGAGCAGCCGGACGCCCAGGTCGTCCCGCACGTCGTCGCGCGGATCAAGGACAGTCAGCCCGGAGGCATCGTCTTCTGGAACATGAGCCACGCGAGCGGCTCGGACTTGCGCGCGGTCATCGACACGTACTCGCGCGCGTCGCGGGCCGCGCACGGCAAGGCGATGCTCTTCTCGACCGACTACGAGGGCGGCGCCCTCGACACGACGACGAGCTTCACGAAGGTGCCGGGCATCCAGCGGTTCACCGCCGGCATGACGGCGCTCGCGCACCCGCGCTGGCTCGGCGTCGCGTACCGAAAGGACCCGGCGTCCGGCCGCGAGCTCGCGCGCCTTCACGGCAGGATCATCGCGCGCGAGATGCGCTCGGCCGGCCTCAACTACCCGCTCGGCACCGTCAGCGATCTCGCCTTCGCCCTCTTCGCGAACCGCGGCACCGATCAAGACGAGACGATCGCCAGCGAGCTCATGACCCAAGTGGTGGACGGCTCGGCGTCGGTCGAGGGCGTGGTGTTCGTCACCAAGCACTTCCCCGGCCTCGGCCAGACGCGCGGCGACACGCACGAGCAGATCGTCGTGTCGCCGGTGACCGACGCGCCGACGGCGGACAAGCACCTCGCGCCGTTCAAGGCCGTCATCGATCACATGAACGGCCTCGGCGATCGCGCGCTGCGCCTCAGCATCCTCTGCAGCCACGCGGAGTTCCCGGTCTTCGACGCGACGACGAACACGACGGTGTCGACGCCCATCCTCAAGGGCGTCCTGCGCGATCGCCTGGGATTCCAGGGGATCGCGGTGAGCGACGCGATGTGGATGGGCCCGTATGGCGCGATGACGACGAGCCAGCTCGGTCGGCTGTACGTGAAGTCGTTCCTTGCCGGCATGGACATGCTGATGATCCCGGGCGCAAAGTTCGACGACGCGCTCGCGTACTTCCGCAAGGTGTACGACGCGAAGCTGACGGCCGACGAGCAGGCCGCGCTCGCGGCGGACGTCGGCAAGGCCTGGGCGGAGATCCTGCCCGCGTTCAAGGCGCGGCTCGCCGAGAGCCAAGCGCGCATGGATCGCGTGCGCCGCGGGCTGCCGTTCGCGCACGACATGATGGACGCGCCGGGGACCGCGCCCGACGCGAGCACCGAAGTGGAGCGCGCCCGCTACCACGCGCTCCTCGACGCGACCGATCCGCGCTGGCGCACGCTCCACTGAGGCGGTCGGCGGCGGGCTACGGCGCCCAGCGGACGACGCGGTCGGCGTACCCGTCGCGGGCGCCGACCTTCGCGCACCACGCCGCGAAGGGCGCGCGCGGCACGCCCCGGTACGCGAGGTCGTCCAACGATTCGGGCAGCGGCACGTCGGTCACGAGCGTCGCGAGCTTCTTGTAGAGGCGCGCGTCGTCGATGCGGGCGGCGAGCGCCTCCTGCAGGCGAGGCGCGCCGCGCACCGTCGCGGCCCAGTCGCCGGCGAGCGGGATGGCCTCGAGGTGCCCGTAGACGCGCAGGAGCGCGGCGGCCGTCTTCTCGCCGAAGCCGGGAATTCCCGGGATGCCGTCCGCCGTGTCACCGACGAGCGCGAGCCAGTCGGCGACGCTGCCCGGCGCGATGCCGCGCGTCTCGAGCAGGCGCGCCTCGTCGATCTCTTTCTGGCGGACGCGATCGAGCTGCACGATGCGCTCGCCACGGAGGACCTGGCCGAGATCCTTGTCCGGCGTGAGGATGCGCACCTGGCCGACGGCGTCCGCGAAGCGGAGCGCCGCCGTCGCGAGCGCGTCGTCGGCCTCCCACCGGTCCATTCGCCACACGACGACGCCGAGCGCGCGGGCCGTCTCTTCGGCGAGCTCGAACTGGGCGAGCAGCTCCGGCGGCGTGCCCTCCTCGGTCTTGTAGCCGTCGAACAGATCGTTGCGGAACGAGCGGATCGGGTTGTCGAAGGCGATGCCGACGTGCGTGACCGCTTCGGCCTGCTCGTGCAGGAGGCCGAGCAGTGACGAGGCGATGCCCATCGTCGCCTTGAGCGGCTGGCCGGACGGCGACGCGTGGTCGGGGCGCTTGGAGAAATGGGCACGAAACAGCTCGTACGTGCCGTCGATCAGGTGAAGGCGATTTGGGCGCACGGCCATCCCATACCCCGAATCGGCGTGCGGCACGACGGACGCTCGACACCGGCGCGGGAGCGGGGCACCCTTCGGCGCATGCTCGCTCGGTTTGGCCCCGCGTCGCTCGCGTTCGCCGCGGTCTTGCCGTTCGCGGCATGCAGCGCCGCGCCGCAGCCGGCCGCGGCGGTCGACGACGGCGGGACGTTCGAGGCGCCGCGCGACGCCGCGCCGCAGCCCTCTGCGCCGGACGACGCGAAGGCGCCATGGGCGAGGCTCCAGGCGCACGGCGGCAATGTGCTGCGGACGATGCGGCTGTCGGTCGTCTACTTGGGGGTCGAGGGCGCGGAAGGCGCGCCGAGCTTCGACGCGTTCCTCGACTGGCTCCTCACGAGCGACTACTGGGGCGTCCTTGGGCAGTACGGCGTGGGCAAGGGCGCGCGCGTCGCCAGCGTTCGCGTCGCGGCGTCGCGCCTGATCTCGGGCACGCGCGTGACCAAGGGCCTCATCACGTCCGAGGATCTCGAGCTCGCCCTGCACGCCGCGCTGCACCCGGTCGCCGTCGACGCGGGAACCGGGGGCGCCGACGCCGCCCGTGACGCCGACGCGGCCACGGATTCCGACGCGCCAGCGGGCGCGCTCGCGCCGCCGGCCGACGCGTACCTCGTCTTTCTTCCCGCCGGCGTGAACGTCAACCTCGGCGAGCGCGGCAGCAAGGTCTACCAGACGTGCATCGACGCGGGCGGCTACCACGCGTTCGACGGCGACGAGCCCTACGCCGTCATTCCCCCGTGCGCGCTCGGCCGGAGCGGGCTCGCCGTCTCCCACGAGCTCGCGGAGATGGCGACCGATCCCGTCCCGCCCCTCGGGTGGTCGAGCCCGAAAGACGCGGCGAACGCCGGCGGCGAAGTCGGGGATCTGTGCAACCAGCCGGCGCCCCCCGGGGCGGCCGGTACGGACGGGCGGGACGTCACGCAGCTCTGGTCGAACGCGGACGGCGACTGCGAGCCGAACTGAGCGGGGCGAAGCTTTTGCGGACGTGGGGCACGTGTCTTGCGCGGGCCGAGATGGGCCTTACTTTCGAGGGACCATGCGCCCTGACCGAATGACGACGAAGAGCCAGGAGGCCTTCCGCGACGCCCTCGACCGGGCGAGCCGGCGTGGCAACCCCGAGCTACTCCCCGATCACCTTCTCGTTGCCGCCATCGCGCAGACGGACGGCGTGGCGCAGCCGCTCTTGCAGAAGGCGGGGTGCGACACGACCGCGCTCGCCAAGCTCGCCGAGCATAAGATCGAAGGCCTGCCCCGCGTCACCGGCGGCGCCGAGCCGGGGATGGGCCGCCGCACGCTGGAGGTCCTTCGCAAGGCGGAGGACGAGGCGAAGACCCTGAAGGACGACTTCGTCTCCGTCGAGCACTTCCTCCTTGCGATGGCGAAGCACGATCGGGAGCTCGCGGGGCTCTTCGAGAAGACGGGCGCCGTCACGTACGACAAGCTCCTCACCGCGCTCGCGGCCGTGCGCGGCAACCAGCGCGTCACCGATCGCGATCCGGAGGGGAAATTCCAGGCCCTCGAGAAATACTGCCGCGATCTGACGGACGCGGCGCGCAAGGGCAAGAGCGATCCGGTGATTGGGCGAGACGAGGAGGTGCGGCGCGTCTTGCAGGTCCTCTCGCGCCGCACGAAAAATAACCCCGTCCTCATCGGGGAGCCCGGCGTCGGCAAGACGGCGATCGTCGAGGGCATCGCGCAGCGCATCGTCCACGGCGACGTGCCCGAGTCCCTCAAAAACAAGCGCCTCGTGTCGCTCGACATGGGCGCCCTCGTCGCCGGCGCGAAATACCGCGGCGAGTTCGAGGACCGGCTGAAGGCGGTGCTCAAGGAGATCGAAGGCGCGTCCGGCCGGATCATCCTCTTCATCGACGAGATTCACACCATCGTCGGCGCCGGCAACGCCGAAGGCTCGATGGACGCGGCCAACCTCCTCAAGCCCGCGCTCGCCCGCGGAGAGCTGCGCTGCATCGGCGCGACGACGCTCGACGAGTACCGAAAGCGCATCGAGAAAGACCCGGCGCTCGAGCGCCGCTTTCAGCCCGTCTTCGTCGCGCAGCCCTCGGTCGCCGACACGATCGCGATCCTGCGCGGCCTGAAGGAGCGGTACGAGGTGCACCACGGCATCCGCATCACCGACGCCGCCATCGTCGCCGCGGCGACGCTCTCTGATCGCTACCTGACCGATCGCTTCTTGCCGGACAAGGCGATCGATCTCGTCGACGAGGCGGCGGCGAAAATCAAGATGGAGATCGACAGCATGCCCGCCGAGCTCGACGGCGTGCAGCGTCGCCTGACGCAGCTTCAGATCGAGCGCGAGGCGCTGAAGAAGGAGCGCGATCCGGCGAGCAAGGCGCGCCTCGAGAACGTCAAGCGCGACGTCGCGGAGCTCGAGGAGCAAGCGAAGGGCATGCGCGCGCAGTGGCAGAGGGAGCGGGAGATCATCGAGCAGATGCGCGCGGCGCAGCCGATGCACGAGTCGCTGCGCGTCGAGGCCGACGAGGCCCAGCGGAAGGGCGAGCTCGGCCGCGCGGCGGAGATCCGCTACGGCAAGCTGCCGGAGCTAGAGAAGCGCATCGACGAGCTCCGCAAGCAGCTCGCGAAGGTGCAGGAGCGCACGACGTACCTGAGGGAGGAGGTCACCGACCAGGACATCGCGGGCATCATCGCCAAGTGGACGGGCATCCCCGTCACCAAGATGCTGACGGGCGAGATGGAGAAGCTTCTGCGCATGGAGGACGGGCTGCGCGCGCGGGTCGTCGGGCAAGAGGAGGCCATCGTGGCCGTCGCCAACGCGGTGCGCCGCTCGCGCGCCGGGCTGGGCGAGGAGCGGCGCCCGATCGGCAGCTTCCTCTTTCTCGGCCCCACCGGCGTCGGCAAGACGGAGCTCGCGCGCGCGCTCGCGGAGTTTCTCTTCGACGACGAGCGCGCGATGATTCGCATCGACATGAGCGAGTACATGGAGAAGCACTCCGTCTCGCGCCTCGTCGGCGCGCCGCCGGGCTACGTCGGCTACGAGGAGGGCGGGCAGCTCACCGAGCCGGTTCGGCGCCGTCCGTACAGCGTCATCTTGTTCGACGAGGTCGAGAAGGCCCACCAGGACGTGTGGAACGTCTTGCTCCAGGTCCTCGACGACGGCCGCCTGACCGACGGGCAGGGGCGGACCGTCGACTTCAAGAACACGGTCATCATCCTCACGAGCAACATCGGATCCCACCACATCGGCGCCATCGAGGAGCGCGCCGGCCTCGAAGCGAGCGACAAGCGCGACCTCATCCAACGCGCGGTGATGGACGACGTGCGCAAGGCGTTCCGGCCCGAGTTCGTCAACCGACTCGACGAGATCGTGGTCTTCCACCGACTGGAGCGCGAAGCGTTGGGGAAGATCATCGACATCCAGCTCGGCCTCTTCGCGGCGCGGCTCGCCAAGCGCGAGCTGACGCTGACCTTGACCGAACGCGCCAAGGATCTGCTCGCGCAGGAGGGCTGGGATCCGCAATACGGCGCGCGCCCGCTGAAACGGGCGATCCGCAAGCTCATCGAGGACGCGCTCGCCAAGCAGGTGCTCGCCGGCGACTACCCGCCCGGGACACGCATCGAGGCCGATCGGACGGGGGACGGGCTCACGTTCAGAGCGGCGCTCGCGAACTGATGGCGACCGGTTCCGGGTGTCAGAAGTGCCAGGACCCCGTCCGTTTCGCGACAGATCCGGCGTGACGTCGGCGGGCGAGTGATGCGTCGCCGCCCGCGCGCGCGCGGGCTTGGGCCGGCGAGCGAGGGTGGCATGGCAATCGCATCTAAAGTCGCCGCATGGCACCGCGACGCCGCGACCCCACCTCCGACGTGCATCCGATCGCGACGTCGTGGATGTCGCTGCTCGCGTCCACCTCGCTCGGTTTGGACGGGAGCTCCCTTTGCGTGGTCGTCCACGCCGACGCGAGCGCAGGCCTCGAGCCCGACGCGCGCTACCGCCTCGTCCTGCAGACGTACGACCGCTCGATCCGCCACGGCGCGCGCCCGATCGGCTCGACGCAGCGCGTGGTCACAGGTCGCGAGCTGCAGCGGGGGGTGGAGCTGCGCCTCATCGAGCTGCGCGCGGTGTCCGCGGGCCCGCGCGATGAGTCCGGTCGCGGCCTCGTCGTCGCGTGGATCGAGCGCGGCAGCGTCGATCTCGAGCTCGACGCGCGCGCCGCGCGGCCGCAGCCCGGTCAGGTCTACGGCACGGCGCGGCGCCCCGCGGGCGCCCGCGCGGTGCGCATCGCGCTACGCCGCACGGTCCGCCTCGCGGCGTAGCCGTCGTCAGGCCGTCGCCATCTCGGGCGGTGGGCGAAAGCTCCGGATCTCGCGCACCCGCCGCTCGAACTCGCGCCGCCCGTCCTCCGCGACCGCGACCCCGCCGAAGCGCGCCTCGAGGTACACGGTCGTCAGGGCCACGACCTCGTCGGCGAGCGGGTGGTTGCGGGCGCGCAGGTCCTCGGCGTGGCGCAAGGGGGGCAGCGCCGGCGGGCGCGAGATGCCCTGCGCGGCGAGCGCCAGTTCGAGCGCCCGGTAGAGGGCCGTCGCCGCCTCGAGCTTCTTGTCGAGCTTCTCGAGCGG
>JAYVXL010000820.1:0-3409 GCA_043785185.1 Myxococcales bacterium | reverse complement strand
ATGGCGCCGGTGTCGACGCACGCGCCGCGATCGCAGAAGCCCGAGCAGCACTCGAAGCCGGCCTGGCAGCTCCCGCCGCCGCCGCCCGGCGCCTTGGTCGGCGTGCACGCGGCGAGCGCCCAGAAGCCGCGCATGTTCGTCGTCGCCTCCTCTTGGCCCTCGAGGAAGAACGGCGGGTGGCTCGGGTCGACGGCGCCGGTCGCCTTGTCGATCGCGGCGACCCAGAGGCGCTTCTTGCCGTTGTTCGCCGGGCCCGTGATCTTGTTGCCCCAGTCGCGCATGCTCGTGAACACGACCCAGAAATAGCCGCCGCGCTCGACGGGGTTGAACGTCGGCTCGAGCGAGAGATCGTGATCGGCGGCGTTCGGGGAGGCGTCGTTCAGCTTGCCGAGCTTCACCGGCGAAGCGCCGCCGAGGGGCTGCATCCACACCGAGCCGACCTGCTTCGTCGCGTCGGCGCACGTGCCCTGGCGATCGCAGCCCGTCGGGTAGTCGGAGACGTGGAACGCGATCTGCGCCGAGTCGGGCGTGAAGGTCGGGTACGCGATGGCGCGCTCGCCCGCCGGAAAGCTCGACGCCGCGGCGAGCGGCACCAGGTTCGAGAATTTTTTGGCAGCGCGATCGAAGTCGACGACGACGAGCTTGCCGTTGATGAGGTCGTGGTACCAGGTGCCGGCGCCCTCGACCATCGCCAGCTTCTTTCCGTCGGGCGAGAACGCCGGCGTCATGAAGCCGTTCATGCCGGTGTCGAGCGGTAGCGACTCGAGGCCGCTGCCGGCGATCGGCTGTCCGGTGGCCGTGTCGCCGAGCTTGAGCTTCTGCGCGCCGTAGACGGCGAACTTGCCGTCGGGGTTCAGCGCCAAGTTGCCGGCGAAGAGCGTCGACTGCGCGCGCTTCGTCGCGCCCGGCAAGTCGAAGGAGACCCACGCCCGCTTGGTGCCGCTCTTGGCGACGTCGTCGTTCGACGGCGCGTCCTCCACCGAGGCCACGAGCGTCGTCCCGTCCGCGCTCACCGCGTGGCAGCCCATGCATTTGCCGTCGTTCAGCACCTCCGGCTGCGCCCCCGTGCCCGGACGGATGCGGGACGTGTGGCCGCCCGCGCTCGTCGTCCAGTAGTAGATCGCGCCGCGCAGGCTCGCGGGCGCGATCGTCCAGCTCTGCGACGCGCTGGCGAACGCCTTGCGCTGCGCGGCGTCCCAGCGCGACAGCGTGAGCTTCAACGCGTCGCCGCTGTTCGAGGCCGTGAGCTTGTCCCACTTCGCTTGCGCGACGCGCAGCCGCCCGGGCGCCGCGGCGGTGAAGTAGCCATCGTACGTGTACGACTTCTGCTCGAGGTGCACGCGGTAGACGTCCGCCGCGCTCGGCGCCGCCCACATGAGGAGGGGCGCGCTGAGCCCGAGCGGGAACACGGTCTGATCGTACGGGTAGAGGAGCGCGCTCACGGCCGGGTCGGGCGCGAGGCCTGCGCCGCCGAGGTCCCCCACCGCCTGCGGATCGACCCCGGGGCCCACGTCGACGACGTTGACGACCACGTTCAGCTTCGCCGTCGCCACTCTGCCGCCGAAGACGGCGTGCAGCGTGCCGGTTCCGGCGACGTCGACCGCGCTCGTCAAGACGACGGGGTTCCCGAGCGTCGCCTTCGCCAGGTCGGGCCTATCGATCTCGATCGATCGCGGGGTCACACGGAACGTGCGCGCGCCGCGCGTCGCCGTCAGCGTGAAGCTCGCCGTCTTCGGCGTCTTGCCGTCGACGGTGACGGTGGCCTCCGGCGGATCGAACACGAGCGAGTCGACCGGAGCGTCCGCGTCGCCACCGAGATCGCCGGCGTCGCCCTGGAAGAGCGCGCCGTCCTGGTCGCCGATCGCCGCGCCGCCGTCGACGTCGGGATCGTGAAAGGTCGTCTGGCTCGACGCCGAGACGCCGCACGCCATCGCCGTCGCCGCCAAAATCGTCGCGCCAAGCCACGCGTTTCCGCGGGAGGATTTCTTCGTCGCCATCGTTCTGTAGGGAACAGTGGCAGAGGGTGCGCGCTCGCGCAAGTCTCCGATTTATCACCGGAACATGGTGCGCGCGCGATCCTGGAGTCGCGTCGATCCAGGGCCAGGCGGGCGTGTCTTCCGCGCGTCTTGGAGCCTCAGCGCGGCTTGAAGAACGCGTCCGGCTCGAGGCCGAAGGAGCTGATCTTGAGCCTCGCGAAAATATCGTCCGCGCGACGGCCGTACTCCTCGGCCTCCGCCTGGAGCTGCGGGTCGGTGTGGATCTCCGGCGTGCCGCGAAGGAGGAGCGCATACGCACGGCAGCTGCGCGAGAGCTCCACCTCGTTGCCGATCTCCTCGAAGATCACGATCGAGTGCAGGAGGTAGCCGCGCGCCGACTTCAAGCCCTCGCCGCCCGCGCTGCCGGCGGCGGTGACCTCGCCGAGCGAGCGAAGCGCGACGCCCAGCTGCACTTTGCTCTGGATCTCGCGGAAGATCTCGACCGCGCGCGCCGTGCACTCGCGCGCCTTGGTGAACTCGCGCTGCGCCAGGTACGCCTTGCCGAGCCCGCGCGCCGCTTCGGCGAGGCCGAGCTTGTCGCCGAGCTCGTCGGCGAGGCCCTCCGCCTTCTTCAGGAAGTCGACGGCCTTGTTCGGGTTGCCCAGGCGGTTGTGCGTCTCGCCGAGGTTCGTCAAGATGAGGGCGATGCGGTTGCGATCGCCGGTCTCCTCGGCGATGTCGTACGCCTCCTCGAAGAGCTCGAGGGCGCGGCGATCGTCGCGCTGATCCTGCGCGACGGTGCCGAGGTTGTTGAGCGAGATGGAGACGCCGACCAGATCGCCGATCTCGCGGCGGATGCGGAGCGCCTGCTCGAACGCCTCGAGCGCCAGCTTGAATTGACCCGAGTCCTGGTAGACCAGGCCCAGGTTGTTGAGCGACAGCGCGATCGACCGTCGGTCGCCGATCTTGCGCCGCATTCCGAGCGCGCGCTGCGTGTGCTCGAGCGCGCTCTTGTAATCGCCGCGGAGCCAGAACAGCTTGCCGACGTCGTCGACCGCGCTCGCAATGCCGCGATCGTCGGCCGCGCCCTCGAAGAGCGCCAGGCCCGCGTTGAGATGCCGGGCGGCCTCGTCGAGGCGGCCCGTCTCACGGTACAGGCGCCCGATGCGCGAGTGCGCGGCGCCGCCCTTGGCGCGGAGATCGAGCTTGAACGCGAGGGCGAGCATGTCGCGGAACGCCGCGAGCGCCTCGTCGTTGCGGCCGAGCGCCTGCAGCACGTCGCCGAGGTGGTGGAGCGCGCGGATGCGCTGCTCGGCGTCGGCCTCGGCGCCCTTCGCGAGCAGGCTGAGCCCCTTCACGTAGTGTTCGGCGGCCTTGCCGTTGGCGTACCGCTCGCGCGCGACGTCCGCCGCCTGCAGGTACGCGACGGCCGC
>JAYVXL010000819.1:0-3410 GCA_043785185.1 Myxococcales bacterium | reverse complement strand
GGCCCGCCGAAGCGCGACACGCCGTACGCCGCGCCCGCCCAGCGGAGGAGGCGCGCCTCGAACGCTCGCATCAGCGGCTCCGGGAAAAACGTGCGCGCCGGCGTGCGCAGCTGCGAGAACTGCCCCTCGACGTACCACGGCTCCCACACGAACCGCGCCGGATCGGACGACGCGCTCGGGTCGCCGAGCCGGCGGTCGAGCACGCGCCGCATCTCGTTCGCTTCGGCGAAGAACGCGTCGACGGTGACGTGCCGGCCCAGGTGCATTTCGCGCTAGCCGAGCAGAACCTGCGCGCCTTCGAGCAGCTCGCGCGTCGCTTGGTTCGGCAAGATGCGCAGCGCGGCGCGGGCCGCCTCCGTGAGCGTGACCTTTGCGTTGCTCGGGGGCACGTCACCCTTCGTCGGGAACGTCTCGTGCGCGGCGGCCGCTTGATCGTCGGCGAGCCCGTAGCGTAGGGCCCACGCGGCGATCGCCGCCTCGGGCTTCGCGAGCTCGAGCTCCACGAGGTGCGCGCCGTCGTCGGTGAGGCGCGCCCACGGCCGCGCGCCCGTGAGCTCGCCGCCCGGCGCGCTCCACGCCGCGGCGGTGATCACCGGCCCGTCGCCGTCGTCCATCGTCGCGAGCGTCTCACGCTTGGCGAGCGCGAGCAGCGCCGCCGGGATGCCGACGAAGTGCTCCTCGAGCTTCTTCTGCTTCTTCCCCGGCGCGGGCGCGCGCGGGCTCTTCGGATCGAAGAACACCGCGACGACGCCGTGCTTCGAGAACGTCACCGTCCCCCGGCCGCCCGCGACGTCGCTGCGCCGGTAATGGTGCCCCTCCCAGGTCACGTCGTATCTGCGATCGGGGTTCTTCGAGAGGTGCGCGGCGTACAGCAGGCTGTGGATGCGCGCGCCTCGGCGGAGCATGTCGATGGTTCGTGACGCCACGAAGGGGCAGCCTACCACCGAGACCGGTCCGGCGCCGCTCCCGGACGCGCGGCGTGCGGAACCCGTCCTGCGCCGCAATTCGCGCGCGCGCGGGCGACTACGCGGCTTCTTCTTCCTTTTCGCTCGGGTCCGCGCCGAGCTGCGCGAGCAGCTTGTCGAGCGACTCGCTGACCTCGCCGGCGAGGCGCTTCGGGACGGCGCGCGTCTCGGCGAGCAGCTCGCGGAGGCGCTTGGCGACGTTCTTCAGCCCCGCGGCGTCCTGCTTCTTTCGCGTCTTCTCGTCGATGGGGAACACCACGTCGTTGTACTTGCGGGCGACCTGCATGATGGGCTGCGCCTCGTCGAGCACCTTGTGCCGGATTTCCTCGACGACGTCGCGCGGGGCGTCGGCGCGCTCCTCGGCGCGGCGCAAGAAGTCGATCGACTGGTAGCTCGGGAGCGGCGCGCCGACGCCGTCGCGAGCGAGCACCGCCGGCGCTCGGCGCTGGAGGAACGAGTACGAGCCGGTCAGCTTGTCGACCGTCTCCTGCCGGAGGTGCAGCTCCTTCTTGCAGTAGTCCTCGAACGCCTCGTAGCCCCACGCCTTCCACCGGCCGCTCTTGCGCGCCTCGGTGAGCGCCTGCGCCAGCTCGATCCAGCTCGATTTGAAGGCCCGCGCGCGCCGGAGCAGCTCGGCGCGCTCCGGCTCGTTGGCGAAGGTCTCTTCGAGGGCGGCGAGCGTGGCGTCGACTTTCGTGGAGGTCATCGGGCGGGGAAGTAGCCACGCCCGCGCGCGGGGTGCAAGGGTCGGCGGCGACTCACTCCATCGACTGGCGGACGACCTTCGTGTCGTCCTCCGCGACGTCGACGACGACGACGCGCTCGGTCGGCGGATCGTTCACCTTCATGCGAATGCGGTGCGACCCGGCGGTGACCGGCACCTTCAAGACGGGCGACGGCCCGAGCGCGCGTCCGCCGTCCCAGACTTGATCGCACGCCGGGATGCAGATGACCGTGAGGAGACCCGTGGCGCCCGTCGGAGCGACCGGCGGGCGCGGCGGCCGCACGCGCCCGCTGGGGCGCGGGGAGGGGGAGTCGTTCGTGGCCGTGGCGGTCGCGGTCGCCGACGGCGATGGGGTCGCCGACGCCGTTGGGGGCGCCGACGCGCTTGGGGTCGCCGCCGAGGTGGGGGTGGATGCAGTGGCCGCCGCGGCCGCGGTCGCGCTCGCGACGGCCGACGGCGCCGCGGCGAGCGCGGACGCGGACGTGCTCGCCGCCGGCGGCGGCATGGGCGCGGGCTCGTGCAGGCGCATCCGGTAAATGCCCGCCAGCGTAATCGCCACGACGAACGCCGTGCCGCCGACGAGCACGTACGGCAGCACGCTCCTTCGCGGCGCAACGCCGCCGGGCTGCGTGTCGCTCGGCGACGCCCGCGCATACTCGGGCGGCGGCGCGTTCATCGGCTGCGGAGGCGGAGGCGGAGGCGGGGGTGGCGAACGGAGAACCACGGTCGAAAACACGGCGCCGCGCAGCTGCGTCTCGTCGGGGTCGGCCAGCGGCACGGCCATCGGCACGTACGTCGGCGGCACGTGCGCGGCGTTCGGCAGGCGCACCGTATGGGGCACCGATTCCATGGGGATGGTGCCGTCGGGGTCGAGGCCTGCCGCCGGCGCCGGCGCGGGCTGCGACTCGCGCCGGAAGACCTCGGTGACCTCGGACGCCGATTGCAGCTGGTACTCGCGCTCCTGGAAGTTGTCGCCGAACAGCTTGAGGACGTAGCGCCCGACGTCGTCGTCCGTCACGACGAGCGCCTCGGAGACGAGCGCCGCCTGCAGCGCCTGCCCGAGCTCGCGCGCAGTGCCGAAGCGCTTGTTCTCGTCGACCGCGAGCGCGCGCTGCACGATTTTGTCGACGCGCTCGGGGCAGCCGAGGCTCATCGGCTTCAGCGCCGGAACCTGGTGCGCGCGGATCTTCGCGCGCGTGTCCGCTTCGGAGTCGCCGGCGAAGAGCGACCTCCCGCTCACGAGCTCCCAGAGGAGCACGCCGACGGAGTAGATGTCCGCGCGCGGCGTCGCCACGGCCCCGTCCGCGACCTCGGGCGCGGCGTACGGGAGCGCGCGGGTCGGGTGCGCCGACAGCGCACCGGGCGCGTTGACCGGAACCCCGAGCACCTTCGTCTTGCCGTCGTACGTCACGACGACCTGGTGCGGGCCGAGCCGCCCGTGCGCGATGCCGACGCGATCGCCGCCGGGCTTTCGCACCTCGTGGAGCGCGTCGACGCCGAGCGCCACGTCGCTCGCGATGCGGCACGCGATGTCCCACGGCAGCGGCATTTGGTACTCGCGGGCGCGCGCCAGGATCGCCGAGAGCGGCTCGCCGTGGAGGTACTCCATCGCCATCCACAGGTTCCCGCCCGTCTCACCGACCTCGAGCGTGTTGGCGACGTTCGCGTGGCTCACTTGGCCGCCGAAGCGCGCGGCGGCATAGAACGCGTCCTTGAAGCGC